>NZ_JAMYOG010000010.1:0-238688 GCF_040319725.1 Mesorhizobium sp. M0894
CAACGGCGTCCAGGCCGAACCGTCGTTCCGGCATGCTGCCGAATTGCAGAAGGTCCTCGACCTCGCCGTCGTCTCGGATGAGAAGCGGGCTGAATTGAGCACGCACGCGGATGCGCAATAGGCCTGGGTTCCTCGCGGCGGGGCGGGGGCGGTCAGGGTCAAAACAAAACCGAGTTTGCATCTCGGCCATTCACGGCAGGAAGTCACGACTCTGAAAGCAGAGTTCATTGTCTTGGAGAGAGGCCATCGAGCAGGAAGCCGAGGCCTTTCCGGAAAGCACCATCCCAATCGTTATCCAACAGCAGACGAGAGCGTTCGATCGTCGGATAGCGTTGGCTGAGCCCTGTAAGGCGCTGCTGCGTGTCGGCTCTGCCGTCGTACGAGAGGTCGAAGTTCGCCCGGCTGATGGTGGCGCCCATCACATAGTTCCACAGCGACCATATCGCGACGTTCAAATCTGCGTCCGCCACACCGGCCCTGGACAAGGTCTTGCTCAGCAGTTCAAGGCGACTGAGGATGTTCGCGCCGAGCGCCCGGCGCGGCAACAGCGATGCCGACCAAGGATGGCGCAGCATGCTGGCGCGCCAGTCTTCGAGCATATGGACGACTTCTCCGCGCCAGTCTCGAGGCTCAACCAGTTGCGGCGGTCCGCCATATTCGAGCACCGAATCGAGCGCCAGATCAAAGACATCCTCTTTGTTGTCGACGTGCCAATATAGGCTCATCACGCCCGAGCCGAGGCGATCGGCCAGCCGACGCATCGTCAATCCGTCGACCCCTTGAGCGTCCAGCAGTTCTACCGCGGTCGCCACGATACGTTCCCGCGAGAGAGGCGGTTCACTGCGCGGCTCCTGCACGGGCTGGAGCGACCCGCTTGTCCGCTGAGATCGCGTGCTCCGGGCGCCGCTACGTTTGGCTGCCATCCGTCTTCCTCGCTGTTCGGGCCGTCGATTTTGACCGGCAACGCGACGAATGTCGATCCTGAACGATTGACTCGTACGACGTACTATGCGACTGGCTCGTGCGGCGTACGAGTCGATCGCCGATATCAATCATGCCGGCCGCGAGGGTGTCTTGCTCGCAGTCGGCAGAGCCAAGAGAAAATCATGCCACGCGCCAAGCGCCTGCTTATCGGAGGGTTAATCGTGATGACCATGGGCGTTTCCACTGCCACAGCGAATGATCTCAAGCTGACCATCGTCAATCCACAAAACCTCTATGACCCATCGCCGAATGGCTACAGCACGGCGGTGATCACGCCCCGCGGAGCCCGGCTGGCCTACATCTCCGGACAGGGCGGCCAGGACAGCACGGGAGCCTTGTCGCCCGACTTCGCTGTCCAGGTTGCGCAGGCCTACGCAAATTTGCGCACCGCCCTCGATGCGCTCGGTGCCAGGCCGGATCAGGTCGCCAAGCTCACGGTCTTTGTGGTCGATCACGATATGTCCAAGCTTGGGGTCTTGACCAGGAACGTCAAGGAGATGTTCGGCGAGGCGCTGCCGGCGCAGACTCTAATTCCCGTTCCCAAGCTTGCAATCGACCCGATGCTCTTCGAGGTGGAGGCCGTGGTCGTGCTTGACTAGGGGCGCGGCTATAGCTCCGATCGCCCAAATCGAATGGGTCGAGCGCGCCGCTAGCCGCGCGCTCGCCATCACGAAGGCCGAGCAACAGGGCTTCGCTTGTTGCGTCTGCGGCGACAAGGGTGGCATCGAAGTCGTGCACAATCGGGTCGCACCACGCATTCGTCATCCCAGGGTCTGCGCCGCGTCGCTTCGCTCCTTGCTCCACCCCCGGGACGAAGTCATCATGGCTGAGGCCATTGCGGATGTCGGAGATCGGCGGAGCGTTTCCTGCTCCCACCCAACATAGCCTCACCTGGAGATGAAATGATGGAAACCAGCGTAAGGAAGCTATTCGAGAGATATGAGCGCTTTTTCAACCAGTCCCTCGGCGGCGACATGGACATGGATGAAGTCGCATCGCTGTATGCTTCGGACTTCATAGCGGCTTCGCCCGCCGGGGTCATGACTGGAAAGAACGATGGGCAACTCAAGCAGGTCATGGCGCAAGGCTATGCGCACTATCGCGCGATAGGTACGAAGGAAATGCGGATACGCAACCTCAGGCTCTCGCCGATAGACGAACATCATTGCGTGGCCCATGTCGCCTGGACGGCAACCTATGCCCGCAGGGATCAATCGAAGGTGGCGATAGATTTTGACGTCCACTACCTCGTGCAGAAATTGGACGCGGAGCCGAAGGTTTTCGGCTGGATATCAGACGACGAGCAGGCGCTGTTGAGAAAGCACGGCATCGTCTGAGGTCCGCTTTGTCCTAATGCCCTCCTAATGCCGCAGGATCTTGCTCAGGAAAGCGCGGCTGCGGTCGGTCTTCGGGTTGGAGAAGAACTCGTCCGGGGTGCCGCTCTCGACGATGGCGCCGGCGTCCATGAACACGACGCGCTGGGCGACCTTGCGGGCAAAGCCCATCCCGTGCGTCACCACCATCATGGTCATGCCTTCCTCGGCGAAGACGTCGAGAACGCTAAATGGCAAGTTCTGGACGCCGGAACGGTGCCCACCAACTACCAGCGCTTCATCGATGCAGTCCGCAACGGCGTCCAGGCCGAACCGTCGTTCCGGCATGCTGCCGAATTGCAGAAGGTCCTCGACCTCGCCGTCGTCTCGGATGAGAAGAGGGCCGAATTGAGCACCCACGCCGATATGCAATAGGTTTGGCTTCCTCGCCCCCGCCAAGCGGGGGGAGATGTGGCCGCAAAGCGGCCGGAGAGGGGTCTTTGGCAGCGAGGGCCTTCGCAAGAACGAAATGTCTTTAATGTCGGGACAAGGTCGCACGCAATGACATGGTCAGCGCAATTTCCCCTCTCCGTCTCGGCGACCCGAGTGGTTTGTGAAACTCGCTAGCCGCGAGCGAGACTGAACTAACTCGGAAGGTCAGTTGACTCTTCGCCGCAACGGCCCATCGTTGATTGTTGGCCTGCCTTTCCGACCAACTTTTGAACAGGGAGGAAACAATGGAAGCCGTCAATCGTAGATCCACACTTGCACTCGGTCTTACACTGGCCGCAACGCCTCTGATCGCTTGGGGGACACCAGCAGCCGCCCAGACTTACGGCCCCGATGAGGGCAAGGAGGTCTCACCCGGCGTCAGAGTTGTAGCGCTTGGCGAGCGCAAGTCGGTCATACCAGCCTATGCAACGGTGAAGCTGCGCGATGTTGTCATTCAGCCCGGAGCGAAGACGGCTGACAACATGATGAAGAACGACATGCTCTGCCACATGACTGAGGGAGAACTTTCGGTCGTTCACAACAAACAAAAGTTCACAGTCAAGAAGGGCGATGTTTGGGCCTGCGCTAATGGCGCTACGACAGAAGGCACCCAGAACACGAGCAGTGCGGTCGCGATCATGCGGGTCATCGATTTGATGCCCGCATAAGGGAAGCGGCTGGTGGAAGTGCGGCAATGGCCGCCCTAAGAGGAAGCCCGGCGCGCATCTGTCGTATTAGGGAACGTCCAGCGAAGGGCCGCTTTCCATCCATCTCGGCCATCGACGACAGCCAGCTGAGTTGAGTTTGAACCCTAATGCCGCAGGATCTTGCTCAGGAAGGCGCGGCTGCGGTCGGTCTTTGGGTTGGAGAAGAACTCGTCCGGCGTGCCGCTCTCGACGATGGCGCCTGCGTCCATGAACACGACGCGCTGGGCGACCTTGCGGGCAAAGCCCATCTCGTGCGTCACCACCATCATCGTCATGCCTTCCTCGGCCACCGCAACCATGACGTCGAGGACTTCCGAGATCATCTCGGGGTCGAGCGCCGAGGTCGGCTCGTCGAACAGCATGATCTTGGGGCGCATGCCGAGGCAGCGCGCGATCGCCACGCGCTGCTGCTGGCCGCCTGAGAGCTGCGCCGGATAGGCATCAACCTTGTCGGCGAGGCCGACCTTGGCGAGCAGCTCGCGCCCGGCCTTCTCGGCCTCAGTCCGCGGGATCTTGCGCACATGGATCGGCGCCAGGGTGACGTTCTCGAGCGCCGTCTTGTGCGGATAGAGGTTGAACGACTGGAAGACGAAGCCGATCTCGGTACGCAGTCGCGTCATGTTGGTGGCGGGGTCGCCGAGGCGCTGGCCGTCGACCGTCAGGTCGCCGTCGCGGATCGTCTCCAGCCCGTTGATGCAGCGGATCAAGGTGCTCTTGCCCGAGCCGCTCGGGCCGCAGACGACGACCACTTCGCGCGGCTCGACGCTCAGCGTAATATCCCTCAGCACGTTGAGCTGGCCGAACCATTTGTTGACGCCGCGAAATTCGATCATGCCGGCACCATTCTTGCTGCTGAGGTTCGTCATAGCTGCACCTCGCCATGGGCTGCGCCCATGCGCTGTTCCAGCCGTCGGGCCAGCATGATCAGGGGGTAGCAGACGATGAAATAACCGACGCCGACGAGGAAGAAGACGAGCAGGCCGTTCGGCACACGCTGCACCACCAGCCACCCGACGCGGGTGAGATCGGTGAGCCCGATCGCCGAAACGACCGAGGAATCCTTGATCAGCAGCACATATTGCCCGACCAGCGGCGGCAGCACGATGCGCATCGCTTGCGGCAGCACCACCTGGCGCATGCGCTGCCAGCGCGACAGGCCGGACGCCAGCGCCGCCTCGACCTGGCCGGTCGGCACCGAGCGGATGCCGGCGACGACGATCTCGCAGATGAAGCAGGCGGCCAGATTGGTCAGCGCGATGATGCCGGCGGTGAAGGCGTCGAGCTCGATGCCGAGTTCCGGCAGGATGAAGAAGATCAGGAAAATCTGCACCAGGAACGGAGTGCCGCGGATCAGGTCGACCCAGCCGCCGATCGCGCTGCTGATCAGCCGGTTGCCGCCTGTGCGCAGGATGCCGAGGCCGAAGCCGAGCAAGGTGCCCAGCACCAGGCTGATCAACGACAGCACCACGGTCATGCCGAGGCCGCGCAAGGCGAGGGGATAGCTGCCGGCGATGCTTTGCAGTTGCTGCCAGATCATGTCCGTGCCCCCGCCAGGCCGAGCCAGCGCCCGGAGAGTGCCGCCAGTCCCTTCAGCCCGTAATAGAGCAGCAGGTAGAAGGCGGCGATGGTGATAAAACCTTCGGCCGGCATGAAGCGGTCGGAAGCGAGCAATTGTCCGGCGCGCGTCAGTTCGGCGACCGAGATCAGCGACAACAGCGCGGAATCCTTGACCAGCACGATCGCCTGGCCGAGCAGCGGCGGGATCGCCACCTTAAACGCCTGCGGCAGGATGACGAGGCGCATGCGCTGGACATAGGTCATGCCCGAAGCGACGCCGGCCTCCACCTGGCCGCGCGGGATCGACAGGATGCCGGCGCGGATGATCTCGGCGACATAGGCGCCGCTGTTCAGCGACAGGGCCAGGATGCCGACGACGAGCTCGGGCAGGACGAAGCCGAGCCGCGGCAGGCCGAAATAGAGGAAGTAAAGCTGCGCCAGCAGCGGCGTGGCGCGCACTGCATCGATATAGGCCTTGGCCGGGACGCGGAACAGCCGGCCGCGCTGCAGGTTCATCGCGGCGAGTACGATGCCGACGGCGAGCGCGCCGGCAAAGGAGAGGACAGACAGCCACACGGTCGTGACGAGGCCCTGCCCGAACAGGGGCAGATATTCGACGATGGTGCGGAAGCTGAAGTTTTCGAGCATGGTGAGGCGGTGACTGGTGACTGGTGACTGGTGAATGGCGAGTAGCGAGTAGCGAGTAGCGAGTAGCGAGTAGCGAGTAGCGAGTAGCGAGTAGCGAGTAGCGAGTAGCGAGTAGCGAGTAGCGTTCCCTACTCCCTACTCCCTACTCCCTACTCCCTCTACTCAGTGATCCTTCTTCCAGGCGTCGGAATTGACCCAGTAATCGAGGTTCTTCTGCAGGCGGCCGTCGAGGCTGACCTGGTCGAGGAACAGGTTCATCCAGGTCAGCAGGTCCTGCTCGTCATAGCGCGTGGCGAAGGCCAGTGGCTCCTTCGACAGCATGTCCGGCATGATGATGAAGCTGCCGGCCGGATAAGCGGTTGACTGGCCCTTGACCGCCGAGACGTCGTTGACGCCGCAATCGGCCTGGCCGTTGTTGACGGCGTCGAGCAGCAGCGGGCCGCCGCCCTTGTAGCTCTTGATGTCGGCATCGGGGAAGGCGGCCTTGGCTTCCTTCTCGCCGGTGGCGCCGAGCAGCACCGCGATCTTGGTGCCCTTGGCCTTGCAGTCCTCGGTGGACTTGAAGGCGGTCCCAGCCTTGGTGAAGACGGTGCTGCCCGTGTACATGTAAGGCTTGGTGAAGGCGACCTTCATGCCACGCGCCAGTGTCGGCGTCATGTCGGCAACCAGAAGATCGGCCTTGCCCGACAGCAGCGCCGGGATCAGGCCGTCCCAGTCGAAGTCGAGGAAGGTGATCTTGACGCCCATTTCCTTGGCCATCAGTTCGGCGAGTTCGACCGAACTGCCGGTGCGTTCGCCGGCGGCGCCGACCAGCGAGAAGGGCGGTCCCTGCGTCTGCACGGCGACGCGCAACTCACCGCGCTTGGTAATCTCGTCGAGCGTTCCGGCACTGGCGGCAGCGGTGAGGCCGGCGAGCGCAAGTCCGGCGATGAAAAGCTTGGCAATCTTCATTTGGGCATTCCTCCTTGTTGTCGTTTGTTGTTCCACTTGTTGTTTCACCCCATCGGGGCGCCTTTTGAGCGGCGGCGCCGTTGCCGGCGGCAACCACCGTTCGAAAATCTTCAATCCCAGCTCACCGTTTCGGCGACCTTGATGCCGCGCCTGGCCAGCTCGTCGAGGAAGCGGCCATCGGGCACATGCAGCAGCGGGTTGAGCAGGCCGGGCGTGGCGATCTCGCGCCGTGCCAGCATCTGCGCCACGATACTGGCGGGATAGCCGACGCCAAGGCTCATGCCGAACAGGCCGGAGGCGAGGTCGCGTTCGATGACCAGCTCCGAGGTCACCGTCTTGCGGCGGCCGCCTTCGCTGCCGACAAAGACGTTGCGCATCACGCAAAGGTCCTTTTCGTCGGCGCCATATTGCAGTTGCGGACCGAGCAGCCGGCCGAGGAATTCGCGTGGGCTGACGCCGGTGCCGGGTACCTTGTCCTCGGACAGGAGGCCAAGCTGCTTCAGCGGCGCCCAGAACGCCGACCAGCCGGGCCAGCGCAGCGAATAGCGGCCGGAGCGCTGCAGCCCCTTGGCGGCGGCGAGCATGTCGGCATAATGCGGCGCGTCGCCATTGGGAAAGGCCTCGAGCCGCCCCAGCCCGGCGATCTCGATGTCGTGGATGAAACGATTGTCGTGCTGGCGGGCGGCCGGCACGTCGACCCGTTTGCCGTCCTCGACCAGCACGCTGTCGCGGTTCTGGCTGACCAGAACCATGTCGAAATTCCAGCTCACCTTGTAGCGCAGCGGCTCGACCACCGCCTTCGGCTCGGGAATACCGCCGCAATAGGAATCGATCGCGGTGATGGTGTCGAACTGGCTTGCGGCGCGCGCGTAGAGCACCAGGTCGATGCCGGGGTCGAGCCCGCATTCGGTGACGATCGAGACGCCGGCCTTTTCGGCCTCGGGAGCGAGATCGGCGATGGCCTTGCCGTAATTGGTGGTGACCAGCGGCGTGCGCGTCGCGATCGCCGCCTGCACCGCCTCGCGCATCAGCGGCTGCGGCAACAGGTCGATGACCGCGTCGACGTCCTTCATCACATCGGCCAGCACCCGACCGATCGCGCCCTCCGGCACGACAAAACGCACCCGGGCAAGGTCGGTCAGGCCGCCAAGCCGCGCCGCGCCGTCGGTTGCGGTGTCGAGGCAGACCACTTGCTCGACGCCGTCGCTGGCGACGAGATCGGCGATCGCTGCCCGGCCTTGCAGGCCGAGGCCGCCGAGAACCGCGATCTTCATGCCATTTCCTTTCGCGTCTCGTCCGACCAGCAGCCTTCAGGCAGGCTGACCCATTTGTTGCAGGACGCCATGACGACGAAGGTCTCGCTGCGCACGACTTCGCCCGGCTCACCGGCGCCGGGGATCAGCTCGCTGGTGACGCGGTAGAGATCGGCGACATCGCCGGCCACCGTTACGTCGACGATGATGTCGAAGCGTCCGGTGACGACGGCGGCCGAGTTCACGAAAGGCAGTTCGGAGATGCGCTGCGCCAGTTCACGCGCCCGGCCGCGCCCTTGCGCGTTGATGCCGACGATGGCCGAGATCAGCTCGGGGCGTTCGGTCAGGTTAAGCAGTCCGACGATCTTGAGCAGGTTGCGGTCGAGCAGGTTGCGCAGCCGCATGCGCACCGTCGGCACCGAGATCGCCATCTTCTCCGCGAGGCGGTTGACGCCAAGCTGCGCATCCTGCGACAGCAGCTTGACCAGTCGCCGGTCGGTCTGATCGAGATGTTCCCGCAAACGCTCAGGCTTTCATAAAAGGAAATAAACGGTCGAATTTTCTTTCTGATATGAAAATACCTTATGAGAGATTTTTAACAACGGCAAGAGCCACGTCATCCGCGGTGCCCCTGTGCCTGTCGGCAGTTTCGTCGCAGATGCCACATTTTGTTCTTGCTTTGTGCCGGCAGCTATGCTACTAATTTGGGTATGGTGCTAATCGCGCCGCCGACCCGCCCTCCCGAGGCGGGTTTTTTGTTTTCCGGATACCCTTTGAAGGTTCAGCGCCGCCGGCTTGAGTTGGCGGTACAGCGCCGTTCGGGACGCGCTGTGTTCGAGGGTGAAAGAAGCAAGTGACGCAAGAGGTGCCTGGAATCCATAGCTTAGAAAGGAACGGTAGATCGACATGAAGAAGATTTCTCATCTGTTGGTGCTGACGGCAATCTGCACCATTACCGCCGTTATGCCGCCAGTTGGCGCCGCATATGCCCAGAACGCGCCTTACTGGCGAGCGGACTGGGAGGAGGGGCCTTGCACCGGAGCCTCGTGCTATACCGACTGGTCTTTCGTCCAGGCGGAGAATCCGGCGGAAGCCGATCCCAGCCTGAACGCAATTGTCAGCGGCCTGGTCTCGACCGGGGCAGGGAATGTATCCTCGCACGGTGGCAACAGCTTCGGAAAGTTCGAAACGACGCTGGCTGCCATCAATGCCGGGAAGCCCCACTCCAAAGTCTACAAGGAGTGGCTCTTTGCGGGCGGCCTGGCCAAGAACGACGCTTTCGGACGTCCGCTCCAGGCGATGTCGCCGTCAGGGATCGATGGAACTTATGTCGCGTGGTTTTTCATTCCCTCCGATTACCAATACGCGGGAAACGGCTGGACGAATATCTTCCAGTTCAAGGTGACCGAGCAATCGCCTTTCAAGCAGGATCCAACGTGGTGGGTCAACCTGACCGACAATCCGACTGACGATGTGGTGATGCTGCATGTGGAAAATGCGGCGGCCGGAGTCCACAATCCGGCTAACGATGTTCCCGCCCCGAAGGGCCGCTGGTTTCAGCTGCGCGCGGATCTCTATGAAGGGGTAGGCATCGATTGGTATCTGGATGGGGTGTTTTGGCAATCGTCGTCGAACGCAACCTGGCCGGTCGGGCGAGATTCCGACGGATCAGGTACACCTCAGTCATTCGTGTTTGGGGTGGGTCACTATGGTGGAGTTGGCAAACTCTACACTGATGATGCCTACATGATTGCAAAGTAGCCACTGACACATTGCCGAAGTGCATAAAATAACAAGCTGCTTCGGGTCCAACCGGGCGGCTATTTTTGCACCTAGAGCGCGTCGCATTGAACGGATCCTGCGACGCGCTTTAAGTTTTTGTTTTATGCATGTCGCAAAATCGCTGCGAGGCGCAACCTCAACTTATTGTGCCTTCACCTGATAGGCGGAGAGGCTCATCCGAGATATCGCCAAAAGCGGCTTCTCAATAAAACTATAGCTGGCCAGGGAGACGGCGATGCAAGCGGCGACAAGAACCGTGCCTGCGAGCCATGGTGATACATTGGCGCTTGCAACGACAGGAGCGGTCGCAAGCAGCACGATAGGATGTGTCAGATAGAGAGAGTAGGAAGCATCACCCAACCTTGCCAGCACGCGAGGAGCAAGAAGCCGGAAGTAGCTTTCCAGGCTTATGCAAGCCGCGACAAGGATCAACGCCGGGATTCCCTGAGCAAGGGTTCGCGGCAAGTTGAAGCCAAGGCCCATCACCAGCATGGACACGATGGCGAACACGAGTGCCGAGACACCCAGGACGGCAGGCAAACGCGCCAGCCTGCCGACCAGGTGGCCGAGAGCCATGCCGGCAAGGAACTCAAACAGGATTGGCGTGGTATAGAAAAACAGCACAGTATCGGCGGCGGGTTTGAAGATGATGCGCGCCGCTACGGCGATTGCAAAGACAACGCCGACCATGGCCATTTGCGTCAAGGTGCCAAGACCCATAGTCGCCGCGAACAGAATGTAAAACAGGATTTCCAGATTGAGCGTCCAACCCACGCCAAGCACTGGTTGGACATAACCTGTAACAGAGTCGAGATAGGGAATGAAAAGCAGGTTATTGGTGAGCTGCTCAAGAGACACTGCACGACCGGCAAACAACCAAAGTGCGGCGACCATGACGAAGGTCATAACCCAATAGAACGGAACGACGCGCGTGAAGCGCTGCATCAAAGGAGATTGGCCGTTTCCCCGTCCTAACGGCTGGTCTCGAAGATAGCGACGGCTGCCGCTGTCAGTGCGGCGTTACCGGGTGCTACTGTTCCATCAGGAAGCTCCTTGCCGTCTTCCAGTCCGATGCGCGTCGACCAACGGCGTTCCGCCGCCCGGTGCACGAAAGGCCAGACCGTGGCGTCGGCGCCGTGCAGCAGGATCGCCCGGCGCATCCCGGCGCCGTCGAGCACGGCGGCGATATCGTCACTGACCTCCAGCGCCGCGTCCAGGGGCTGCTCGGAGATTTCGATCAGGATGCGCAGCACCCGTTTGCCATGGTCGAGGCTCACCAGGCGTTCGGCGTCGGCGACGGAGGCAAGCCCCGCCTCGATGCCGATGCCGCGCTGGCGCAGACTCTCCATGACGGCGGGCGCGGCGTCTTCGCTCAGATTGACCGAGGCATAGTCGGGCAGCTCGCTCCAACCGGCGATCGCGGCCAGCGTCCGCTCGTCGTCGTTTTCGATCCAGGCGCCGGTCGACACGCCGATCAGCGTTCCCGGACAGGCACGGCGGAGCGCCATCACAGTCCGGTCCATAGCCGCAGACGCGATGCTTTCGCGGCCGTCGAGTCCGCGCGCATGGACATGCAGCTCGGCCGCACCGGCGGCAATCGAGGCCGCACCGTCGCCCGCCATGGCCTCCGCGTCGAGCGGCAGTCGCGGGTGGAAATCGGCGCTGCGCGCGCCATTGATGCAGGTCTGGACAATCATTGAGATGGCGGTCCCGTTGAAGTGGAACAAGTTTAGCGCACGACAACGAAATCGGAAATCGGATGATATCCATCCCGCGAAGCTCACCCGGCAAGAAACGGGTGGTCTGCGCGCGCTGTCTCACCCATCTCTGGTCGTAGAGAAGGAGGCGAAGCCATGACCATCCATTCGATAGGCGCGAAAGCGGCGATCAAATCGGCGGAGGCGCGCGTCGCCGCCTATGATTGGCCGAAACTCGCCGGCGAGCTGAGCGGCTATGGCTGCGCGGTGATGGAAAAGCTGCTGACGCCGCAGGAGTGCCGGCAGATCGCCGGGCTCTATCCGGACGAGAGCCATTTCCGCAGCCATGTCCACATGGCGCGGCACGGCTTCGGCAAGGGCGAGTACCGCTATTTCCGCTATCCCTTACCCGACTTGATCGGCGGCTTGCGCACCGCGCTCTTTCCGCGCCTGGCCGCGGTCGCCAACGACTGGAACGCGCGCATGGGTATCGCCCAGCGCTATCCCGACGAACACGCCGCATTCCTCGAGCAATGCCACGAGCAGGGCCAAACGCGGCCGACGCCGCTCCTGCTGCAATATGTCCCCGGCGATTTCAACTGCCTGCACCAGGATCTCTACGGCGATCTGGCGTTCCCGCTGCAGGTGGCGATCCTGTTGTCCGAGCCCGGCAAGGATTTCACCGGCGGCGAGTTCGTGCTGACCGAGCAGCGTCCGCGCATGCAAAGCCGCGTCGAGGTGGTGCCGCTGCGCCAGGGCGACGCGGTCGCCTTCGCGGTCCACAATCGTCCGGTCCAGGGCACGCGGGGCAATTACCGGGTCAATCTCAGGCACGGCGTCAGCCGGCTTCGCTCCGGCATGCGCCACACCGTCGGTATCATCTTCCACGACGCCAAGTAGCCGAGCCTCTCGGCCCGGCGGCGATTACCTGGAAAAATCGCTGCGCACGATGCCGTGGCGCTGGAGCTTGTCGTAGAAGGTCTTGCGCGGAATCCCCAGCGCTTCGATCGTGCGCCTGACATCGCCCTCGTTGCGGCCAAGCGCCTCGCGGATGATGTCGGCCTCGTAGCGCTCCAGCCGCTCCGGCAGCTTCATGGCGGCGTTCGATTCAGTTGGGGCAGGGGGTTGTGCTTCGGCGCCTTCCTCCAATCCAAGCACGAACCGCTCGGCGAAATGCGCCAGTTCGCGCACATTGCCCGGCCAGTCATGGTCGCTCAGATGGCGATGTACCGTCGCCGGCACTGCCGGCACCGGACGATGGAAGCGGGCGGCGGCGCGCTCGGCGAAATAGAAGAACAGCAGGGCGACGTCGTCGCGGCGCTCGCGCAGCGGCGGAATGGAGATCGTCACCACGTTGAGCCGATAGTAGAGATCCTCGCGGAAAGCGCCGCGCTGGCGCGGATCACCGAGATCGACCTTGGCGGCGGCGACGACGCGCAGATCCACCGGCCGCACCTCGTTGGTGCCGAGCGGGGTGACCTCGCGCATTTCCAGCACGCGCAGCATCTGCACCTGTGTCGAGACCGGCATGCTTTCGATCTCGTCGAGGAACAGCGTGCCGCCGCTGGCGTGCTCGATGCGGCCGATCCGTTTCTTCTGAGCGCCGGTGAAGGCGCCGGCCTCATGGCCGAACAATTCGCTTTCGATAACGGTCTCCGGCAGCGTGCCGCAATTCAGCGCAACGAAGTTGCCCTTGGCGCGGCGGCTCCAGCGATGCAGAAGGCTTGCCACCACCTCCTTGCCGGAGCCGGTCTCGCCGGTCACCAGCACGTCGACGTCGGTGTCGGCGATCTGGCGTAGCGTGCGGCGCAGCCTGTCCATCGCCGGCGTCTGGCCGATCAGCGGCAGGCCGTCCTGCGCCTCTCCGGCCGCCTCGCGCAAGGCCCGGTTCTCCATCACCAGGCGGCGCTTTTCCGCTGCGCGGCGCACGCTCTGTACCAGCCGGTCGGCGGCGAAGGGCTTTGTGATGAAGTCGTAGGCGCCGTCCTTGATCGCCTTGACGGCCATGGCGATGTCGCCATGGCCGGTGACGAGGATGACGGGAATGTCGGCATCCAGCCGCAGGATGCGGTTGAAAAGCTGCAAGCCGTCGATCTGAGGCATGCGGATGTCCGACACCACGACACCGGTAAAACCGGCGTCGAGCCCGGCCAGCGCCTCAGCCGCCACCGCAAAGGCCGAGACCGAAAAGCCGGCAAGCTCCAGCGTCTGCGCGGTGGCCTTGAGGAGATCGCGGTCGTCGTCGATCAGGATCACCGGCGCGGCATTGTCGTTCGTCATGATGGCTTACGCTGCTTTCATGAGATGGATGGTGAAGCGGGTGCCGCTGTCGTTGCTTGAAACCTCGATGCGGCCGCCATAATCGGCGACGATGTCCTTCGAGATGACGAGGCCAAGGCCGAGGCCTTTTTCCTTGGAGGTGTTGAACGGCGTGAACAGCGACTTGAGAATCCCGGGCGGAATGCCAGGTCCGTTATCGGACACGCCGACCGTCACGCCGTCCGCGGTCTCCTCGACCGATACCTGCACATAAGCGTCGTCGCGGCCGTCGAGTGCTTCGAGCGCGTTCTGGAAGAGGTTGATCAGCACCTGTTCGAGCCGGACCCGATTGCCCATGACTTTGAGGCTCGGCGGCGGCAGGTCGATGGCCAATGCGTCGAGCCGACCGGCAAAGCGGCTTCTCAACAGCATGACCGCGCCCTCGACAACACCACGTAATTCAACAGGCTCGGCGGCGGTGCGGCCCTTGCGGGCAAATGCCTTCAACTCCTCGGTGATTGAGCCGATGCGTTCGGTAAGTGCTGCAATGGCGCCGAGGTTTTCCTCGGCCGGCCCGGTCTGCTTGCGGTCGAGGAAGGTGCGGGCATTGTCGGCATAGGCGCGGATGGTGGCGACCGGCTGGTTGATCTCATGGGCGACACCGGCGGCGACCTGGCCGAGGATGGCGAGGCGGTTGGCCTGGACCAGATCCTGCTGCACGATTTGGAGCTTGGCTTCGGTGCTGCGGTGGCCTGCTATCTCGGCCTGCAGCCGGTCGCGGGCTTGGCTCAGATCCTCGGTGCGTTCGACGACGCGGCGTTCGAGTTCGGTGCGCGCCGCCTGTTCGGCGGCAATCCGCATCTGCGCCGACTGCCGCCGCCACAACAGATACGCGGCCAGGCCGAGCAGCGGGACGACGGCACCCAGTGCCAGAAGCCGCATTTCGCGGACGGCAGCGGCGATCGGCGCTTCGGCCGGGATCAGATAGTCGAGCTGCCATGGGGTCGAAGGGACCGGCGTGGAAAGGCTGAGATACTCCGCCTCACTGCCGCCGGGCGTCACCGCGTGGACGATCGACACATCCGGGCTGAGCGCCTGCCGGTGCATGATCGGCAGCGGAACCAGCGGCGCGTCGCCGAACTGTTGGCTGTCGCGGATCGCGGCTTGCTCAGGTCCGGCCAGCGGCGCGGTTGTCATGAAGCGCCAGGACGGCACGCTGGTGATCAGCACGACGCCGTTCTCGTCGCTGACATAGGCCGGGCGGTTGGCCTCGCGCCAGTCGGCTTCGAGCTGGTCGAACTCCATCTTGACGACGACGACGCCGAGCGGTGCGGCGGCATCGCCGACGCGTCGCGAAATGTAGAGGCCGGGACGCTTGCTGACATTGCCGAGCGCAAAGTACTCGGCGGTTCCGGCCTGCATCGCGCCGGAGAAATAATCGCGAAAACGGTAGTCATTGCCGACGAAGCTGATCGGCTCGCGCCAGTTGCTGGAGGCGATCGCCAGTCCGTCGGTGCCGACGACATAGAGCACCGAGGCCTTGGTGCCGGAGACCAGCCCCTCGAGCTTGCGGTTCAGAACATCGATTGCCGCGGCGTTTTTCTGCGACAGCGCGTCACGCACTTGCTGGTCCGCGGACAAAAGCAGCGGCAGGGCGCGCGGGCTTTCGAGCACGGCGCGCAGCAGCGCGACCTTCAGATTGGCGTCGGTACGCCCCTGCGCCGCCAAGGTCCCGACCTCGGCGGTGCGGCCGTAAAGGCCGGCGCCGTAGAGCGTTGCGGTGAGGATCAGCAGGGCGACGGCCGCAAACACCAGCCAGGCTCGGCGTGCCCGCCTGGCGAGTTGCTCGGGCGTCGAAGACAAGGCACCGGCGGGGCGTTGCAGCATCGCCCATTTGTGCATGAACTCGCACAAAACACAATTCGACCTATGCGGAGATTCGCACTTGTCTGTGTGTCCAGCAGTGCGGACGTTTGTGAATGCTCAACAAAATCAATGATGAAAGGCTCTTCTGCGTATCTGGCACGGCTGTTGCAAACACGAATTCAGCAGTCGCGAGGCTGCTGGTCAAAACAACTGCCCCGGGGAGTCGAGCTTTCGATCGGGGCGCCATGGAGGACGTCATGCAGACAGCAATCGCTGCCGCCGAGCCGCGCGGCAAACTTCCCTTATACCGGCATCTTTATGTGCAGGTGCTGGCGGCGATCGCCGCCGGCGTGCTGCTCGGACATTTCTATCCGGAAACCGGCGAGGCGATGAAGCCGTTCGGCGATGCCTTCATCAAGCTGGTGAAGATGGTGATCGCGCCGGTGATCTTCCTGACGGTGGCGACCGGCATCGCCGGTGTTTCCGACCTGCAGAAGGTCGGCCGCGTCGCCGGCAAGGCGATGATCTATTTCCTGGTGTTCTCGACGCTGGCGCTTGTCGTCGGCCTGGTCGTCTCCAATGTCGTCCAGCCCGGCGCCGGCATGCACATCAATCCGGCCACGCTCGATACCACCAAGGTGACGGCCTATGCCGAGAAGGCGCACGACACAACCATCGTCGGCTTCCTGATGAACATCATCCCCGACACCATCACCGGCGCCTTCGCGCAGGGCGACATCCTGCAGGTGTTGTTCTTCTCGGTGCTGTTCGGTGTCGCCCTGGCACTGGTCGGCGATCGCGGCCGTCCGGTCGTCGATTTCCTGCAGGCACTGACCACGCCGATCTTCCGCCTCGTCGCCATCCTGATGAAGGCCGCACCGATCGGCGCCTTCGGCGCCATGGCCTTCACAATCGGCAAATACGGCATCGGCTCGATCGCCAACCTCGCCATGCTGATCGGCACATTCTACCTGACCGCGCTGCTGTTCGTGCTGGTGGTGCTCGGCGCGGTTGCCCGCTACAATGGCTTCTCGATCCTGGCGCTGATCCGCTACATCAAGGAAGAGCTGCTGCTGGTGCTCGGCACCTCGTCCTCGGAAGCGGCATTGCCGGGCCTCATGGCCAAGATGGAGCGCGCCGGCTGCAACCGCTCGGTGGTCGGCCTGGTCATCCCGACCGGCTATTCCTTCAATCTGGACGGCACCAACATCTACATGACGCTGGCGGCGCTGTTCATCGCGCAGGCGACCGACACGCCACTCACCTACGGCGACCAGATCCTGTTGCTCGCCGTCGCCATGCTGAGCTCCAAGGGTGCCGCCGGCATCACCGGCGCCGGCTTCATCACGCTGGCGGCAACGCTTTCGGTCGTCCCCACCGTGCCGGTCGCCGGCATGGCGCTGATCCTCGGCGTCGACCGCTTCATGTCGGAATGCCGGGCGCTGACCAACTTCATCGGCAATGCGGTGGCGACAGTGGTGGTGGCACGCTGGGAGGGAGAACTCGACCAGACCAAGTTTGCCGCCGCCATGGCCGGCGACTTGCCGGAGGAAGTCGACCTGTCGCTGCCGGGTTTGCAGGCCGCCTGACTGTCTAGGCCACGTGACCATAAGCCCCGGAGGCGGTTCGCCGGCTCTGGGGCAAAAGCACCGGCCCGTCGCGGCATGCCGCCTGTAACGCAACCTGAAGTGGCCCTATTTTCGATGCGGGGCTTGTTCCAGCCGCATTTGAAGGCCAGTATCCGCCATGCCTTCAAGGCACCCGTCCGCTTCACTCCCGACCTGATCGCGAGGCGAGACATTTCCGTCGGGCTCGGTTGCGACATCACCTTGGCCGAACCGTCTGGGCTTTTGCTGCCGCCGACCCCCTGACCATGGCAGCAGCCCTCGAAGGCAATGGCGGCCTCAGTACGAAGTCGCAAAGCGAAACGTGACCCGTCTCCTGATAGAAAGCGCAGGCTTTCTCCCAGGGAACTCGTTGCGCGCCAAGAGGGCGCTTGAAGAGGGGGGCAGGCCCATGAGCGGGCCTTTGCCGAACCAAAGCAAGATGCGAGGTCAAACGCGATGCAGACTGTCCCGAGAATTCCGGTATCCATCATCATCCCGAACTACAACTACGCGCGGTTCCTCAAACGCAGCATCGACAGCGCCCTCGAGCAGGACTACGCGGATGTCGAAGTCATCGTCGTCGACGATGCATCGCAGGACAATTCCACGACAATCATGGAATCGTATCGCGACGAGATCCTCGCATGTCCGCGAGCGCAAAATGGCGGACACGCCGCGGCATTCAACACTGGCTTTGCAGCGAGCTCGGGCAAGATCGTCCTGTTCCTCGACGCCGACGATTATCTTTATCCGACCGCCGTCTCCACCATCGTCGACACCTGGGACGAGGCAACCGCCCAGGTCCAGTCCAGACTGCATATCGTCGACGAAGGGCAACGCATCAAGGATGTCTTTCCGCCGCCCGAACTGCCTTTCGACAGCGGCGATGTCATGCCGAAACTCCTGCACAAGGGCCGCTACCAGACCACCGTGACCAGCGGGCTGGCGTTCGACCGCGCAACGCTGGAGTCGATCATGCCCATACCGGAGCCGGAGTTCCGCCAGGGCGCCGATGGCTATCTTGCCACGCTGGCGCCGATGTACGGGCACGTCCAATCGATCGACGAATGCCTCGGCGCCTACCGGATCCACGGCGCCAACCATTCGGTCTTCGGCGAAAAGCTCGCCGAGCGGGCACGCTGGCGGGTAACCCACGATTTCCGCCGCATGCAGGCACTGTCGGACCAGGCCTCCGGGATCGGCCTGACCATCGTGCCGTCGGATGCCGTCCGCCACGATCCGGTCCACCTGGAAGAGCGGCTGGCGTCGCTCTGCGCCGACAGAGACCGACACCCCGTGGCCGACGATTCCCGGCTGGCGCTCGGGGCGGCCGGCGCCGTCGCCAGCCTCGAAATGACCGCATCCCTGCGGCGGCGCGCAATCCTTGCCGCCTGGTTCCTGTCGGTCGGGGTGTTGCCGCGGAAAATGGCAACGGCGGTGCTGTCGTGGAAGCTTGATGCGTCGTCGAGGCCGGCATTTTTGAGCCGCCTGTCCAAGAGAATCCGCCATGCCATGGGTTAGCGGATAGCGGCACTGTGACACAGCTCCGCCAGGTTTTCGGGAGGTCTGGCAACCCGGGTAGATTTCGAACAATATCACTATGGCACGTGGCGACCCAACCGAAGGATAACCAGGCCATGACCTGTTATAAGCCGATGCGTCCGATGGAGCGCTGCCCATCCCACCCTGGGGCGCTGCTCGACGACATTATCCCGGCAACCGGAAAGACCAAGGTGGAAATCGCCAATCTGCTCGGAATCTCGCGCCAGCAGCTTTACGACATCATCCGCGAAAAGAAGCCGGTGTCGCCGGCTGTCGCGGCGCGTCTTGGAAAGATGTTCGGCGACGGCGCCGCGATCTGGCTCAGGATGCAGGCCGCTTACGATGCGTGGCACGCGGAGCGCGAGGTTGACGTCAGTGCCATTCCAAGGCTGCATGCTGCCTGAGATGCAATAGATCGGCCGAACCACCGAGGCTCACAAATCGATCACGGTCCCGCCTGCCTGGACCGGTCCTGCGGTTCAACGGCTCGCTCGACCAGGACATGCGCTTCCCGCGCGGCCTCGATGAACGCGTCCCTGGCGGCTTCGGTCCAGCGGTCGTCGCTCATAGCGCGGCGGCATGTGCGCCGTGCCAAGCCGTGTTTGGCGCTGCCAGCGTCGCGCCAGTGGGCTTCCAGCAATTCGACAGCCTGCCGTGCGTTGGAAATGTTGCGGATATCTCCCACGATGCCGACCGCAACCGCAACCGGCTTGGAAAACCATCCTTGATTCATGGCGAAGCCTTCGACGTGTTGAACTACCTATAACGAAAATCGTGGCGCAAGGTTTCATTCGCGCCAGTCACCGCGGCAGTGAGGCGGCCCTCACTGCGCCGCGCGCAGCCTGACCACGACGCTGCGCGCCACAAGCACCAGCACCGTGATGACGATCAGGATCACCGAGAGTGCGGCGATCGCCGGGTCGATGTTGTCGCGCAGGCCCATCCACATCAAGCGCGGCAGCGTGATGGCGTTGACCGAGGTGATGAACAGGGTGACGCCGATCTCTTCCCAGGACAGCACGAAGGACAACAACGCCGCGGTGACGATGCCGAACTTGATGTTGGGCATGATGATGCGGGTGGCGCGCTCCCACACGGTGGCGCCGAGGCCGCGCGCGGCAAGATCGATGCGGCGGTCGAGCTGGCTGAGCGACACCAGGATCAGCACCGTGGCGAAGGGCACCGTCATCACCGCATGCGCCATGGCGACACCCAGCCAGGTGTCATAGCCGAAGAACGACGAGAAACCCGAGATCGAGGTCAGCAGGAAATAGAGCGTGATTGCCGAGACCACCGGCGGTACCACCATCGGCAGCAGCACGAAGCCGACCAATGCTGCGGTGAAGCGCGGCTGGAACATCCAGACGCCGAGGCCGAAGCACAGCGCGAGCACGGTGGAAAAGGCGCTGCTGACGACGCCGATCCTGATCGAGAGCAGGGTCGAGTTGATCCAGCGCGGATCCTCGATCAACGCCCGGTAATGGCGCAGCGACAATTCGCCCGACGGCATCGCCAGCATGCGGCTCGGCGTCAGCGACACCGGAATGACGGCGAGCAGCGGCAACAGCAGAAACAGCGCGACCAGGGCGGCGAGGACCAGCGAGACGGGACCGGGGCGATAGGTCGGCATCGCGCTACACCAACTGCTTTGGTCTGATATAGCGGAACAGCAGCGCCATCAGCGCGCCGACGAACAGCACCAGCACCACGCTGATCGCAGCGCCCAGGCCCCAGTCCGGGCTCTGGAAGATACGGAGGTAGATCAACTCGGCGATCATCACGCTGCGGCCGCCGCCGAGGATCGCCGGCGTCACGAAGAAGCCGAGCGAAAAGACGAAGACGATCAGCGCCGAGCCGATGATGCCGGAGCGGGTCATCGGCACGAACACCGACCAGAAGGTGCGCATGCGGCTGGAGCCGAGGCCGCGCGCCGCCAGCAGCACGCGGTCGTCGAGACTGCGCATCGAAGAGGCCAGCGGAAACACGGCGAAGGGGATGAGGAAATGCGTCATGCCGACGATGACGCCGAACTCGTTGCGCACCAGCGCCAGCGGCTCCGAGATGAAGCCGACCGCCTGCAGCCAGGTGTTGATCAGGCCGCGATTGGACAAAAGCGCCACCCAGCCGAAGGCGCGGGTCAGCACCGAGATCCAGAACGGCACCAGGATGCAGAATTCGGCCACGACGCGCTGCACCGGCGTGCCGCGCACCCAGACGACGGTGATGGCGTAGGCGGCGGCAACCGAAACGATCGTCACGATCGCGGCGATGCGCAGCGTGCGGATGAAGACCGACTGCACCAACTGATCCGTGAGCAGTGCATTGTACTGCCCCAGCCCCGGCGTGGGCAGCGTAAAACTCCATTTGACCACGCCAAGGAATGGCCAGGCGTAGGCCAGCACAAGAAAGAGGAGCAGCGGCGCCATCAACAGCGCCGCGCCCATCCTGTCGGAGAGGTATGCTCTCATCCGGTTATCCCGGCTTGTCAGGCGGAGATGATCTTCGTGTATTCGTCGAGTGCTGCCCCATAGTTCTTGGCGTACCAATCCATGTCGAGCGGGATCTGCTTTTTCATGTTCTCGGGATCGACCGGGTTGATGCGCTTCTTGTCGGCGGGGATCAGCGCATCGGTGGCCGGATTGGCCGGACCCTGGCCGAGCTTGTCGAACATGATGAGTTCCTTCTCCGGGTCCTGGGTGCTGGCGATGAACTTCATCGCCGCGTCCTTGCCGCCGGGATTGCCCTTGAGCACGGCGAGCGCGCCGGGCGAGATCAGGCCCTGGTCCCAGATGAACTTGATCTTGCCGCCGGAATCCTGCTCGATGAGCGAAGCCCGGGTCGACCAGACGATCGCCATCGAGGCCTCGCCATTGAGCAGCACGCTCTGGCTTTCGGCGCCGCCACCCCAATAGGCGACGACGTTTTCCTTGAAGGCAGCGATCTTCTCATGCGCGCGCTTGAGGTCGAGCGGATAGAGCGAGGCCGGCGCGATGCCGTCGGCAAGCAGGACCGCTTCCCAGCTCGACACGCCCCATTTGTAGAGCGAGCGCTTGCCGGGGAATTTTGCCACGTCGAAGAAGTCGGCCATGCCGGTCGGTGCCTGGCTGCCGTATTTCTCGGCATCGTAGGCGATGACGTAGGAGAAGAAATAGGTCGAGGCGGCGTGTTCCCAACCGAACCCCTCGCGCATCTTCTTCTTGTCGACGATCGTATAGTCGATCGGCTCGAGCATGCCCTGCGCGCCGAGCGTGATGGCCGAGAACGGATCGACGTCGACCAGGTCCCAGGTCGGGGCGCCGCTCTTGAACTGCGCCGCGATTGCGCCTTCGGTCGGGCCGGAGCCATCCATCTTAACGACGATGCCGGTCTCCTTGGTGAAGGCCTGGCCGTAAGCCGCGTCATAGGCGGTGATGGCGTCGCCGCCCCAGTTGACCAGCACCAGTTCCTTCGCCGCGGCAAAGGCGCCGGTCGAGCGCAGCAGCATCGGCGTGCCGGCCAGCACCAGCGCGGCCAGCTGCGTGAACTGCCGGCGCGAGATCTCTCCGCGCACGGCCCTGGCGGACAGCGCCTCGATGGAATGTTTCTTGGTTTGGTTTGTCATGTCAGTTCCCCTTTTTTGTCGTTGGTATTTCCTGAAAGTCAGCTTGGCGAATTCGCCACGCCGATCGTCATTGTCCTCCATCCGGAAGGAGGAAACCTTTCTCCGCCGGCCAGGTCAGCCAGACGGAATTGCCTTGGCTGAGCGCGGAAGCGGCAACCTCGTTCGGCACCGAGACCGTCATCTTGGCGCCTTGGCGCGTCGTCAGATCGAGCCGCGTTGCAGCGCCGAGATAGGTCGAGGCGACGGCAGTCGCGGCAATGCCGTTCTCGCCTGCGGCGGCTTCGCGGGCGATCGACATGTATTCGGGCCGGATCGCCAGGATGGCGTCGCCCCGGACCTTCTCGGCCTTGCAGCGCATGCTGATCGCGCGGTCTTCGCAGAGGCCCGTCGAGCCATTGTCGGCCGGGCGCACGCCCTTCAGCGGCAGCATGTTGATCTCGCCCAGGAACTCGGCGACGAAGCGGTTGTCCGGCCGATCATAGACCTCGTCCGGCGCGCCGACCTGCAGCAGTTTGCCATGGTTGAAGATGGCGACGCGAGACGACAACGCCAGCGCCTCGCTCTGATCATGGGTGACGAAGACGAAGGTGGTGCCGGTCTCCTGGTGCAACCGCTTCATCTCGGCCTGCATCTGGCCGCGCAGGCCCTTGTCGAGTGCCGAAAACGGCTCATCGAGCAAAAGTACGCCCGGCTCGAACACCAGCGCCCGCGCCAACGCCACGCGCTGCTGCTGGCCGCCGGACAATTGCGACGGCAGTTTCTTCTCGTGGCCCTCGAGCCCGACGCGCTCGATCATTTCGCCGACGCGGCGTTTGATCTCGGCCGCCGGTTTCTTGCGCACCTTGAGCGGGAAGGCGATGTTGGCCTCGACGCTCATATGCGGGAACAATGCGTAGCCCTGGAAAACCATGCCGGCGGCACGCTGCTCGGCCGGCCGCTCGGTGATGTCGACGCCGTCGCTGTAAAGGCGGCCGTCAGTCGGCTGAATGAAGCCGGCAAGGATCATCAGGAAGGTGGTCTTGCCGGAACCGGAGGGGCCGAGCAGGGTGAGGAACTCGCCACGGCCGATATCGAGCGTCAGATCATCCAGCGCACGGAACGAGCCGAAGCTCTTGCCGATCCCGATTGCCTTGATCTCTGCGGCCCGGCCGGGTTGCTGCATCCTGCCCTTTCCTTAGCGTAGGCGAAATCGTAGGCAGGGCGGCGGCTCACCGCAACCGAATAGTTTTCGCCTGATCGGCAAATTTGATTCATCTATGCGCCAATCTCCTCCTCAAGGGGGAGATTAGCGCTCCTTGTTCTCCGACAGCTTCGACCTCAGCCATCGCCCAAACGCCTCCAGCACCGGATGCGCTGCCTTGGCGTGCTCGGAGACCAGAAAATACGAGCGCGGCGAATTGATCGCTATGTCGAAGGGGCGGACCAGCCGGCCTTCGCTCAGCGCCCGGCGACTGGTCAGCTCGTCGCCCATGGCGATGCCCTGGCCGGCAATCGCCGCCGAAAAGACCAGGTTCATGTCGGAAAAGAAGATGCCGCCTTCCGGGTCGGGGTTCTCGACCTTGGACAGGGCCAGCCAGCGCGCCCAGTCCTCGGTGTCACCGAGATGCAGGAGATTGGCGCGCAGCACGTCTGCCGGCTTGGAGAAGCCGCCGATCTTGTTGAGCAGCGTCGGGCTGCACAGCGGCGTGAAGGAGATTTCGCACAATGGTTCGACCACGCGGTTCGGCCAGTTGCCGACGCCGAAGGCGATGAAGGCGTCGGCCTCGGCATTGCTGACGTCGTCGAGGCGCCGCGGCGTCAGGATGCGCAGTGCGACATCGGGGTACATCTGCCGGAACTCGCCGATATGGGTGCACAGGAACAGCGAGGCGAAACCCGGCGTACAACTGACACTGAACGAGCCGCCGATGCCGGTGCCGGCATGGCGTGTCACCGCGTCGCCTAGCACCGTCAGCGCCTTGCGCACGTCGCTGGCATAGCGTTGGCCGCGTGGCGTCAGCGCCACGCCCTTGCCGATGCGCGCGAGAAGGTCGAACCCGAGATCGCGTTCGAGCAGGCGCAATTGATGACTGACCGCACTGCGGGTCAGATGCAGTTCGTCGGCGGCGCGCCAGACGCTGCCGTGGCGGGCAAAACTGTCGAGCGCGCGCAGCGCCTGCGTCGAGGGAATTCTCAAGAGGTGAACCGAATTTGCATGAGCCGGGAAAACATATCACTTTTTGGCGAGGCGCTTCACTGCTTTCTTTCCGCCATGGAGAAACCGGTGACCTCGGCGCAAGCGACCGCGCTTGCCTGTCTGGACGACATCCAGCCGTCGCTGTCGGCGTGGACGCGGACCATCTTCGACTTCGGCGAGACCGCTTGGCGCGAATACCAGTCGGCCGCCTGGTATGTCGAGCGCCTGAAGCACGAAGGCTTTACCGTTGAAGAGGGCTCTGGCGGCATGCCGACCGCCTTCTGCGCCCACTGGACCAACGGGACCGGCCCGACAATCGGCATGTATGCCGAGTACGACGCGGTGCCTGGCAATTGCCAGGATGCGGCGACGGTGAAGCGACCGCGTCCGGGCCTCGGCGAACAGGCCGGCGGCCACACCGATCCGCATTCCGGGCTCGGCATTGCCAGCCTCGGCGGGCTGCTGGCGACCAAGGCGGCGATGCAGCGCCACGGCATATCGGGCACGCTGCGCTTCACCGGAGAGCCGGCGGAGAAGGTGAGGGGATCGAAGCCGATCCATGCCGCGAAGGGCTATTACGATGGGCTGGCGGGCATGATCTCCTTCCATCCTTTTTACATGCTGCCGCTGTGCAACACGGCGCGCTGGGACACGCATTGCGGTGCGGCCTATGCGATGATCTACCGCTTCATCTGCGACGAGCCGGAACATTGGGCGAGGGCGGCAGGCAACGCGGCGCCGATCCCGCAGGCGCATTCGGCGGTCCGGGCGCCGGGCGCCAACGACGCGCTCATGATGATGTACATGGCCTCGAAGGCGCTACGCGATTCCGTGCTGCCGCATCAGGGCGGCTGGTCGATCAGCGAGGCGATCCTGACGGCGGGGCAGGCGACCGCCGACAATCTGCCGGCCGGGCTGGCCGAGATCCAGTACATGATCCGCGTGCCGACGCTGGCGATGGCCGAGCAGGTCACCGCCGTGCTTGACCGCAATGCGGAAGCCGTCGCGGTGATGGGCGGCTGCCGCTATGAGCGGCACTGGGTGTCGAAGTCGCGGCCGGGGCTCGCCAATCACGTAATGGCTGGCATTGCCTTCGACGCGCTGGCGGCGGTCGGGCCGCCGCGCTGGGACGAGACGGCTAAGGCGATCGCCCGCGAAATCCAGATCAATGCCGGCGGGGTGGCGAGCGAGGAACCATTCATCGACGAATTGGAGCGGCTGATTGCACCACAGGCGGCCGAGGCGATCCTGCGCCGCGACCTGGCGCCGTCGCAGGTGAATTCGACGTCCGACGACTACACCGACATGTCATGGCATACGCCGACGGCGCGGTTCTATGTCGCTCGCCCGGCATTGCGCTCGGAGAACGGTCACGCCTTTCCGTCCTGGGCGATGAATGCGCTGGGCGGCATTTCTGCCACCATCGACCCGATGGTCATCTGCGCCGCAAAGACGGTCGCGCTGGCAGCACTTCGCCTGTTGGAAGACGAGGCCGCGCGCGACGCGGCGATGGACGAATTCGTCGCCCGCACCGGTGGCGGCATCGGCGGCTCGAACTGGATCGCGCCGCTCTGCGACTACGAGCCGCCAATTGGATTTCGCTGGCCGGAATACATCACCACCCCGCGCGGACGGGACTGGTGGATACCGAGCAACCAAGCCGCATGACTCAACCAAGCCGCCCCTTCACGAGGAGAACCCATGACCGTCCATGACCGCATCGTCACCGAGCCGTTTTCGCTGCAGCGCCGCAACCCGGCCGGCGGCACCAAGAAGCTGACCGCCTGGGGCTTCGCCAACGAGACCGACGTGCTGACCGACGTGCTGCTCGGCTCGCCCAATTTCCTGCGCCATCTCTCGACCAGCTCGCTATCGCGAAAACATCTGCGCGAGGCGCCTTGCAATGTCCAGATCGCGCAGGCGCAGCACAAGGACCTTGTCGCCGCCTATGAGCATTTCGGCGTCAACATCCACTGGCATGAGCCGACGCCGGAACTGCCGATGCAGGTCTATTCACGCGATTCCAGCGTGATGACGCCATATGGCGTCATCATCACCGCGATGGCCAACTGGTGGCGGCGCGGCGAGAACTACGCGGCGATCCGCACCTATGAGAAGCTCGGCATCCCGATCTATGACATGGTCACCGCCGGCACATTCGAAGGCGGCGACTTCAACGTCATCGAGGACGGCGTGGTGCTGATCGGGTGCGGCGGCGCCCGCACGCAGGAGGAGGGCGCCCGCCAGGTGCAGGCCTGGTTCGACAAGGAGGGCTGGGAGACCCGCATCGCGTTCATCGACGAATATTACGTCCATATCGACCTGATGGTGGTGCCGATCGCCGAGAAGCTGACCGCCGTCTGCCTCGCCTGCACGGAGCCGGGCATCGTCGACTGGCTGAAGGGCAAGGGCCACGAGATCATCGACGTGCCGTTCCAGGACACGATGGCGCTCGGCTGCAACTTCATGTCGCTGGGCAAGGACAGGGTGATCGCGCCGACGTCCAGCCAGGCGCTGATCGGCCAGCTCAAGGCACGCGGCTTCGAGGTCGCGGCCATCGATATGAGCGAGATCTCGAAGACCGGCGGCGGCATCCACTGCATGGCACAGGCGCTGAAGCGCGAGCCGGCCTGAGGGGCCGGCCTTTAGCCCCAACGCTCCCACGAAAGCGCCATTGTCAGCAACGTCGAACCCGCCTGGCTCGCGGCACGCGCCTACAGCACGATGAGCTTTCCCTTGCGCAGACGCTTGGCGCAACGATAGGCGAGGTCGGCGGCGACCATGTCTTCCATCGCAATGCCCATCGCCTTGTAGGTGGTGATCTGTTGATTCGAAACGCGACCCGGCGCGCGGTCGAGCAGCATGGCGCCAAGCTCGGTGCCGAAATCCGGGTCGAAGCCGGCAAGCTCGCAAGAACCGACCGGGGTCGGTTTGAACGCATCCTTGGTTTCGACAAAAAGACTGGATTTGCCGATGAGCTCGATCGGCATTTCTCCGCCGGGCGGCGCCACCCCGACCGACGAGACATGCGTGCCCGGCTGGACCCAGCCTGCGTCGATCACCGGCTGGTAGGAGTGGGTCGCCAGGCACACCACGTCCGAACTGCGCACTGCCGCCTCGAGGTCGGCGACCGCCACCACCGACGGATGCAGCCGGGCAAGCGCTGCCGCATCGTCGAAGCTCTTCGAAGCGACCCGGATTTCGGCAAAGTCGCGCACCAGCGGCAACAGATGCAGGTGCTGGTTGGCCTGCACGCCGGCGCCGATCACTGTCGCTATCCTGGCATCCCGGCGGGCAAGCGCGCGCACCGACAGCACGGCGGAGCCGGAGGTTCGCACCGCGGTTATGAAGGTGCCGTCCATGATGCAGACCGGCAGGCCGGACAGCGGATCGAACAGGCTGATGGTGGCGAGATGGCTGGGCAGGTTCTTGGCCAGGTTGCCTTCGAAGACATTGACGATCTTGACGGTCAGGTTCATGTCCTCCATCCAGGCCGGCATGGCGAGGCTGTAGCCGGCTCCGGGGATGTCGAGCTGTGGTCGGGGTGGATTGACGACCTTACCTTGTGACAGCGCCTTGAAGCCGTCTTCCAGAACGTCGAGAAGCTGGCTGAGGTCGATGCACGCCATCACGTCGGCTTCGCTCAGCACCAGGATCTCGGTCGCTCCCTTGCTGATTTCCGCCGCACTCTTGCCGGCTGGGCTGCACGCTTCCTTGGTCATCCTGCACTCCTGTGTTCGTCGAAATCGGCTCACCACATCTGCTTTGAGTGGGTGAGGGAAGCGCAGGCTATTGCGAGGTTTTATGTGATGAAATACGTTGATTTTGGCATCTGTGCGTGAATTAAGCACACAAATCCCTGAGATAGAGTGGATTGTGAATGGACGATCTCGACCAGATAGACCGCAGCCTGCTCCGGCTGCTGCAGGAGGATGGGCGCCGGACGACGCTTGATCTTGCCGGGCGTGTCGGGCTGTCGCCGACCGGAACCAGCCAGCGGGTGAAGCGCCTGTTCCGCGACGGGTTCATCACCGCGGTCAGGGCTATGCTCGATCCGCGCAAGGTCGGCAGGGGAACGCTGGTGTTCATCGAGGTCAGGCTTGACCACACGGCGCCGCATGTCTTTGACCGCTTCGCCGAAGCCGTGGCGAAAGCTCCGGAGGTTCTGGAGTGCCATATGGTGGTTGGCGGTTTCGATTATCTGGTCAAGGCGCGGATCGCTGAAATGGCGGTGTTCCAGGATTTCCTGCAGCGGGTCATCCTGCCTCTGCCCGGCGTGCGCGAAACGCACACTTTCGCCTCCATCGCCGATGTCAAGCCGAACGCCCTCTTGCCGGTGTAATCAGATGGAGGAGGGGAATGCTGTTCAGGGCGACGTTGAACGCATCTTCGCCACCTTGTCGCTCCCCCTAGCGCGCCTCCTGGTGCAGAGATGCCGGAGACCGGCTCTAGCCTTGCAGGGTCAGCAGGTTAGCGTCGCGCGCGAGCCGCCACTCACCATCTGGCTCCTTGCGGAGGAGCGTCAGCGCATATCCCGATCGATGGACCGGCTCGCCATTCGGCGGGGTCGCGGTCATGTCGATGCGGCTGCGGATGAAGGCCCAATTGCCGAGAAGCTGTAGTTCCACGATATCGCTCGTGCCGTCGATATGAACGCCGGCCGTCTCCTGCGCGGCCGCCGCGAAGATCTCCTTGTCGAAGGGTTCCCGGCCGGGAACCATGAAGATCGCATCGTCCGTCATCAAGCTGAGGACAGTCGCGATGTCTCCACGCTTACTCGCATCCATCCACATCTCGACCAGCTTTCGGATTGCTGTTTCGTCGCCCGTCATCCGTTACCTCCCTGGCATCTCGCCGTCATCGATAGCGCACGGCGCTCCTCCGTCGCTGAAACATAGGGCTTAGATCGCTGTCGTCATCGATTGCGGTGGTCCTCGACGTCGCGCGGCGTGGGGCATGGTCCGCGAAACGGCAGGTCCTGGCCCTCGATGCCTATCGCCAGCCACCCGAGGCGGTGATGCGCTCGCCGGTCAGCCATGACGCCTCGTCGGAAGCGAGGTACACCGCGACGCGGGCGACGTCATCGGGCAGGCCGAAGCGACCGAGCGGGGTCATGGCGATAATCTGCTTCTCGAATTCGCTGCCGACGATGCCGATGCGCGCGAGGCCTTCGGTATCGATGCCGCCGGGCGCGATCGCGTTGACGCGGATGTTGCGTGCGCCGAGCTCCCGCGACATCGACAGCGTGATCGTGTCCACCGCTCCCTTGGTGGCGGCGTAGACGAGCGAGTTCGGCTGCGGATTGCGGCTGGCAACCGAGCTTATGTTGATGATGCTGCCGCCGCCCGGGCCAAAATGGCTCACTGCTGCTTGCGTGGTCAGAATGATGCCCAACACATTGGTGTCGAACTGACGGTGGAACTCGGCCTCGGTAACCGCTTCCAGCGGCTCGAACGCGAAGACGCCGGCATTGTTGACCAGGATGTCGAGCCCGCCAAACTCCGATTTCGCCGCCTCGAACAGGCGGCGCACGTCGGCCGCTTGCGACACGTCGCCCTGGACGGTGACGGCGCGGCCGCCACGGTCCTCGATCTCGGCGACGACGCGGTCGGCGCCTTCCTGTGACGAGGCGTAGTTGACGACCACCGCGGCGCCGGCCGTGGCAAGACCCTTGGCGATGGCAGCGCCGATACCCTTGGAGGCGCCGGTGACGATGGCGACCTTGCCGTTCAGCTTGCTCATCAAATCTCTCCTTTGTCGATGATGAGCGGTATTTAATGATGATCAAAAATCGTATTAGGATCATCATGATCCATTCTTTCGTGCCTGGAATTCCGGAATGACCACCATCCTCGAAAAGACCGCCGGTCTCGTCGCCTTCGTCCGCACGGTCGATGCCGGCTCGTTCCATGCCGCCAGCCGGCTGGTCGGCTCCAGCCCATCGGCGGTGTCGAAAAGCGTGGCGCGGCTCGAGCGGCGGCTGGGCGTCAGGCTGATCAAGCGCTCGACGCGCCGGCTCGGGCTGACCAGTGAGGGCATCGCTTATTACGAGCGCGTGGCGCCGCTGCTCAGGGCGCTGGACGATGCCGAAGACATCGTCCAGCTGGCCGATACAGCGCGCGGCCTGCTGCGCGTCACAGCGCCGGTCGAACTCGGCCGCGGCCTGATCGCGGCATGGGCGCAGGCGTTCCTTTCGCGGCATGGCGCAGTCAAACTAGAGCTCAGCGTCACCGACCGCCACGCCGACCTGATCCGCGAAGGCTATGACGTTGCGGTGCGCATGGGGCAGCTCTCGGACACCGGGCTCATCGCGCGCAAGATCGCCAATCTGCCGATCGTGCTGGTGGCCTCACCGGCCTATGTCGAGCGGCGCGGCCGTCCGGCATCGGTCGAGGATTTACCGAACCACGAATTCGTCCGCTACCAGATGGCCGGCCGGCCCTATCCCGTCACTTTTGCCGACGGTACGATGATCGTGCCGGACGGACGGCTCGATACCGATGATGGTGGTGCCATCCGCAATGCGGCACTTGCCGGCGCCGGCATCGCGCATCTGATGCGGTTTGCCGTGCAGGACGATCTCGACACGGGCCGCCTGGTCCGCATCCTGCCCGAGGTGGCGATGCCGACCATGCCGGTGTACATCGTCCATGCGTATGGGCGACAGCTACCCGTCCGGGCGCGGCTGTTCGTCGACTTCCTGGCGGGCCGGATGGCGGCGCTGATGCGATAGCGCAGGGCGGAATGACCTCCGCAGCCGATCCGACGCCGTCGCAAGCAAGATTCTTGCCCCATCACCCGATCTTCAGAACGCAATCTTCACTGACTCGGCGCTGCGGTTGGCCGGGCCGTGGTGGACGGCCTCGATATTGTTGCCGTCGGGATCGAGCAGGAAGGCGGCGTAGTAGCCGGGATGGTAGTGCTGCCGCTCGCCCGGTGCGCCATTGTCCGTGCCGCCGCCATCGAGGCCGGCCCTGTAGAAGGCGTCGACCATGGCGCGGTCCTTTGCCTGGAAGGCAAGGTGGTGGCGCCCCGTCAGCTTTCCCTGGGCTGCCGGGCTGTCGGGGCTGGAGATGAACAGCTCGTCGGCCCAGAAATAATCCTCGGCGCTGCCGCCGATCGGAATATCGAGCACCTTGAAAACCGCCTCGTAAAAGCGCCGGCTGGCCTTGAGATCCCTGACCACCAACTGGATGTGGTCGATGAGACGGCCGCGATGAAGTTCCATACCTGATAGCTCCTTATCGCCAGGCTGGAAATCTAGCTCAGCACTGTGCACGGTCAATGCAATGGAGCAATTGAGCGGCGCAATTTCTTGACTGGATAAAAAATGCAACCGGATTGTCGGATTCAAAACGTCTCCAACGTCCTTCGGACGCAAGCGGCTCGGCGAAGCTCGAAAAGGTCGTGCCGTATCAACGCTTCCGGCATGGGAGAAAAGTGAAATGAGCCTTCCCTATCGTTGGGTTATCGTCGCGGCTGGCGCGCTGATGACCTGTGTCGCCCTCGGGGCGATGTTCTCGCTGGCGATCTTCCTCGAACCGATGGCGCTCGACACACAATGGTCGCGCGCCGGCATATCGAGTGCGATGACGCTGAACTTCCTGGTAATGGGCCTCGGCGGCTTCGCCTGGGGCGCCATTTACGACCGCTTCGGCGCTCGCATCGTCGTCATGACCGGCGCCGTATTGCTTGGCCTGGCGCTGGTCCTGGCCAGCCGCACCGGCTCGCTGCTCGTTTTCCAGCTGACCTATGGCGTGCTCGTCGGCCTCGCGGCAAGCGCCTTCTTCGCGCCGATGATCGCGCTGACCTCCGCCTGGTTCGACACGAACCGCAGCCTCGCGGTCTCGCTGGTCTCGGCCGGCATGGGCGTAGCGCCAATGACCATCTCGCCCTTCGCGCGCTGGCTGATTTCGGCCTATGACTGGCGCACGGCGATGTTCGATATCGGCATAATCGCGTGGGTGCTGCTACTGCCGGCCGCGCTTCTGGTGCGCCAGCCGCCCCAGCCCGCTGCCGACGGCGCTGCCCCAACCGTTGCCGCCGAGGGTGCCGGCATGACGGTTCCGCAGGCGCTGCGCTCGCCGCAATTCATCGTGTTGGGACTGACCTTCTTTGCCTGCTGCGCAGCGCATTCGGGGCCGATCTTCCATATGGTGAGCTATGCGATGCTGTGCGGCATAGCGCCGATGGCGGCGGTCAGCATCTACAGCATCGAGGGCCTGGCAGGGCTCGGTGGCCGGCTGCTTTACGGCGTGCTTGCCGATCGGCTGGGCGTCAAGCCGGTGCTGATCACCGGGCTGGCCATACAGGCGGTGGTCATCGCCGCCTATCTGGCGGTCAGCGAGCTTGGTCAATTCTACACGCTCGCCGTCATCTTCGGCGCCACCTATGGCGGTGTCATGCCGCTCTATGCGGTGCTGGCGCGCGAATATTTCGGCCAGCGCATCCTCGGCACGGTGTTCGGTGCCGTAACCATGCTGTCCAGCCTCGGCATGGCTTTCGGCCCGCTCGCCGGCGGCATGGTGTTCGATGCCTATGCCAGCTATTCCTGGCTGTTCATCGGCTCGGCCCTTGTCGGGCTTGGCGCGATGGCGATTGCGATCGCCTTCCCGCCGCTGCCGCGCCGGGAGTTGCAACCGGCTTAAAGCCGGATCAGCAGAAAAGGGCGGCCGCTTGAATGGCAAGCGGCCGCGATCTGGCAGTGCTTGTTCGGCATTATGAAAAGCGAATTGCTATGCTCGCAGAGGCACCACCTCGGCGCCATCAAGCGTGTAGCGCGCATAGCGGAAATCGCGAATTCTCGCCAATCTGTCGCCCGTCCATTCCAGCAGGATAAAGTATCTTGGCCCTCCGGCCGAGTCATCCGGATCGATGACAAGTATGGCTGGGTGCCGATCCACCAGGCCTGGAAGCAGCCGCCAATCGTGGATACCCGCGTAATTGTGGAAGTACCGGCCCACTTTCGTGCGGCCGCTCGCCCGGAGCCGGTTGACGAGGTCAAGCCGCACGTCCTCGGCCAGCATGTCGCGGATCGTATCGAAGTCGCGGGCGTTGAACCGCTCCACATAGGCTGCCAGACGCGCCCGCTCGGGCTCGGCCAACACCGGCACAGGCCGATCGTCAGGCTCGCCGGCGACTTCGCGCAGGCGCAGACGGCCGCGATGCAGTGCGGCTTTCACCGCCGGAACGCTGCTGTCAATAATGTTGCCGATCTCTTCGATCGTATAGCCGAGCACATCCATGAGGATGACGCTGCTACGCTGCGCCGCGGGGAGGCGCATGAAGGTCTGCAGGCTTGCGGCTGCAGTGTGTCGACCCTCGGCCGACATGCCGGGGTGAGGTATCATGTCGATATCCTCGATGGCATGCGCGGCATCCACCCTGGCGCGACGGCGCAGGTGGTCGAGCGCCGCATTGTGCGCGATGCGGAACAGCCAGCCCTCGACATTGGCTATCGGTCCGGTCCCTGGGAACGCCTCGAGCGCCTTGACCGTAGCTTCCTGGACGACATCCTCGGCATCGATCACCGAACCGGTCATGCGGGCACAATAGCGGTGCAGTTTCGGCCGCAATTCGCCGAGCAGCCGGTCAAATGGCTCCCGTCCTTCTGGCGTGCCGGATGCGGATCCGGTCATCGCACAAGGATCGATTTCATTCCGTATCTCCCAGGGCAGGCGCGCCCGCCATCAGGCGCAGCGTCTTATAGACGCTCGACGATGGCAAAAGGATTCGGTCGAAAAAAACTTTCTTTAGCTGGAATCCTTTGGTGGTGCCTCCGCGTCTCTGGATCATGGGACCGCGAGACTGGTGGGCCATCTGTTCAAGCCGGAGGCGCCATAATCATGAGCAAGCAAAGTGCGGGATCAACGAAGGTCTGGGTTCTCGCCCTCACGTCGATAGGCTCCTTGATGGTCGTTCTCGATGCGATGGTCGTGGCGACCGCATTGAGCACGATGCGGGTCGAACTCGATGCCTCGCTGGAGACGCTGCAATGGACGATGAACGCCTATAATTTGAGCTTTGCCGTCCTGCTCATGACCGGGGCTGCGCTCGGTGACCGGTTCGGTCGCCGCCGTACGCTCGTTGCCGGATTGGCGTTGTTCGTCGCAGCGTCGGTTGCCTGCGCGCTCGCTGGAAATGCCGGATTGCTGATTGCGGCCCGTGCGGTTCAGGGCGCGGGTGCTGCAATGGTCATGCCGCTGGCCATGGCGCTGCTGAGCGTCGCTTTTCCCCCGGAGGAACGAGGCAAGGCGCTGGGTATCTTCAGCAGCATCACCGGCCTGGCCCTGATCATCGGTCCGATGGCGGGCGGTGCGATCTCCGAAGGCCTCTCCTGGCACTGGATCTTCTGGCTCAATGTTCCGGTCGGCATCGTTCTCATCCCGCTGGTGCTGCGTCGGATTCCGGAGAGTTACGGGCCGGGCACGGCTATCGATGTCCTCGGCGTCGTGCTGGTGACTGCGGCGGCATTTGGAGTGGTCTGGGGTCTGATGCGCGGCAACATCGTCGGCTGGAGCAGCTCTGAAGTGCTGTCGGCGCTGACGGCCGGGCTGGTTCTGGCCATCGCATTCGTCCTTTGGCAGCTGCGTACCCGTGAGCCCATGCTGCCTTTGCGGTTCTTTCAGGCGCGCGCATTCTCCTCGGGCGTAGGGGCGAACTTCCTGCTCTGCGCCGCCATGTACGGCCTCGTATTCCTGCTGCCGCAGTTTCTGCAGTTTGCCCAGAGCCGTGGGCCGCTCGGGGCCGGCATGGGATTGCTGCCCTGGACCGCCACGCTTTTCGTGGTCGCACCGATCGCCGGCAGCCTGATCAACCGCGTCGGCGAGCGCTGGCTTGTCGTGGCCGGATTGATCCTGCAAGCGGCTGGAATGGCCTGGCTGGCGCAGATCGCAGCACCTGATCTGCCCTACATCCAGCTAGTCGCGCCCCTGATCATTACCGGTGCCGGCGTGTCGATGGCCATGCCTGCCGCGCAGAATGCGGTCCTCAATGCGGTCGCGCGGCCGGAGGTCGGCAAGGCTGCCGGCACGTTCAATACATTCCGCTTTCTGGGCGGCGTATCCGGGATCGCGATCGCCGGTGCGGTGTTCGCCGGCACTGGAAGCTTCTCGTCCACCGACGCGTTCAGCGATGGCTTCACCGCGGCAATCGACGTCTCCGCGCTGCTCTCGCTCGCCGGCGCGCTCGTCGGAATGGGGCTTCCGGAGCGTCGCACAGTGGCGCTCGCGAATGCCGGCAAGGAGGCGTAATTGTCGCTCGGAGGCGGGAAGCTCGCGCGAAGCGGGTCCCCGCTTCAAAACGCCTTCTACTGCCCGGCGGATGCGAGGGTGCCGCTCGCCATGAGGCCCCACAACTGGTCGGCGCTCAAGTGCCTGGCGGATCCGTCATAGGCCACGCGTCCGAGGCTGAGAACCACGATCCTGTCGGCCAGCGCCCGCACCGTGGCGAGATCGTGTGTGACGAGGCTGACGCCAGTGCCGCTGGCGGCGATCGAACGGATCAGCTTCACGCGTTCCGTGATGGCGGCGAACATGCTGCATCGCAGCACCCTGCCGCCGATATCGGCGGGCCAAGGCAGCGCGCGAAAATCGTCAAAAATGGACAATTCGGGCTGGTTCCCGCTGTTTTTTGGCTTTTATTAGCCGCGCCTCACGTTCCTGTTTCAAATATGTCAACTTTTTGTGTTGCGTTGCACAATGGTGGCGCCTTATCCTGCGTGAGGGGGGCGCTTCCGATTGGAAATGCGCCGTGAACGACGCCGCTATGTTGACCGATTGGCAGTTTCGCCGTCCCGCCGGCGCACGCCGCTAATGGGAAATGCGCGCGACACCCAATTGGACGCGCTGAGGGCCATCGCCGTGACGATGGTGCTGTACGCACACTTCTTCGCGGCCGGAGGATCCTCGTTCTGGGGCCATATCGGCGTACGTCTGTTCTTCGTGCTGAGCGGCTTTCTGATTACCCGCCTGCTGCTCGAAGCCCGCTCGGCCGCCGAATTCGAAACCGGACCGGCGCTGAGATCCTTCTATATCAGGCGGGCGCTGCGGATATTCCCGCCCTATTTCGCCGTGCTGGGTTTCGTCTGGCTTACGGACATGGAGCAGTCGAGAGGATCGCTGGCCTGGCACGCGCTCTATCTGTCGAATTTCTGGTACGCAGCGCAGAATGAATGGACGCCCTGGCTGCTCTGCCATTTCTGGAGCCTGAGCATCGAGGAGCAGTTCTATATCGCCTGGCCGTTGATCGTGCTGCTGGCGCCGCGCCGGCGCCTCGAAGCGATCTGTATCGCCGTTATCGGGCTGTCGCTGGCCTACCGGTTTTATTGGCCGATCGCGGGAACACCCGGTTTGTCGCGCGACCTGCTGCCGCCGGCGTCGATGGACGCGCTGGCGTCAGGGGCGCTGCTTGCCGCTTACCGGTCAAGATCCGCTGGCCTGCCGCAATGGCTTCGAGCTGGCTGGCCGTGGCTCGCCGCGGCGTTTTTCGTTCTGCAGTGGTTTGCGCCGGCGCCGGCAAATCCGCTGCAGGAATGGGGCCTCTGGCTGCTGTTGCAGATCCTGCCTCTCGTGCCGCTGGTGGTCATCGTTGCAAGCTGTTCGACAGGCGTTGGTGGCTATATCGGAAAAGGTCTCGAACTGCCGCCGCTGCTTGGCCTTGGCCGCATCAGCTACGGCGTTTATCTCTACCATCCGATAGTGCTGTCGCTCGTCGTCAAATCGCAGCCCTGGATTCCGCTCAACGTCTCGGAACAAGGGCCGGGACGGTTCCTGGTGGCGGGAACGGTGACGCTCATGCTGGCGTCGGTTTCATGGCTGCTTTTCGAGAAGCCGCTCAACAGCCTAAAGCGCCACTTCCCCTATGTTGCCCGGAGAGGCCGAGCCGGCTTCCCGACAGGCATCGATACGACCAACAGCGGTTGGCTCGCGGCAGGAGCATATCCGAGCAGGCCGCTTGATGGCGCATCGCGCTTGCCACGCAAGTTGCAACGAAGCGGTCGGGGCTGACCAATGGCTGCTCCCTTAGTCTCCGTTCTGCTGCCGACCTACAATGCGGGACCTTATCTTGCCGCTGCGCTGGGTAGCATCCTGCGCCAGGATTACGATCGTCTGGAGGTCATCGCCATCGATGATGGCTCGACCGACAACTCACTGCAGATCCTACAGAAATACCGCCAGGCCGACAATCGCATCTCGATCATCTCACGCGAAAACCGTGGCCTGATTGCAACTTTGAACGAAGGCCTGGCCATGGCCCGCGGCGATCTGGTCGCCAGGATGGACGCCGACGATGTCGCCTATCCCCGGCGCCTGTCGCGACAGGTCGCGCTGTTCAACCAGCAGCCTGATCTCGCGCTGTGCGGCGCGGGTTTCGACACCTTGCTCGGCAACCGCATCGTCAGGGGTTCGCCCGATCCGATATTCCAGGACAATAGCCTGCGCATCTTGTCGATGTTCTTCACGATCTGCATGCATTCCACGGTCGTCTACAACAGGAAGGTCATCGAAGAGAGCGTTCTATTTTATAACGAAAGGTACAAGCACGCCGAAGACTTCGACCTGTTCAGGCGGCTGACCGACCGCTACCCGGCGGCCATGATCCCCGAAAGCCTGATCGCCTATCGTATCCATGACGACAGCGTGACCAACAGGCACAAGCGCGAAATGCGCAGGACGCATTTGAAGATCGTCGCCGAGAACCTCGAGCGCGAGGGGCTCGCGGAAGAGACGCAAGACCTCCGCGACATCGGTGAGGTCCTGTCGATGGGCACGGTTCGCCGTGCCGCCGAGTGGATCCTTGCGCTGGAAGAAAGGATTGCCGCGCTGCCGGCCGAGGCGAGGCCGAGCTACCAGGCCGGCACGCTGAACCTGTTCTACTTCCTCTATCAGCTCATATCGGGAGAAAGACAGCCGTTGCTGATGCACGAATTCCTGACGCGGACCGCGAAATGGAAGCTCATCCGGCGCCGCGAGCAGTACGTGTTTCGCACCGGTGCCTTCGCGCCGCGCTTCAGTCTCGCCTCGATGTCGGTCACCAGGCAGGTGGATGCCCTGTCGCGGTATCTGCAATCCGTGCCGGCCGCGGCGGTTTTGCCTTCGAACCAGTTGAGCTAGCAACGCATGTTCGTCAAATCGCACCAGCTCCAGCAGCGCGGCCACTCGACGGTGCCGGCGGCCATGTCGCCGCGGCCGCAGCATGGACCGGCGCCGGCGGTCAGCTTCATCGTCTGCACACGCGACCGCGTCGCCGTGCTCGAGCCCTGTATCAGGTCGATCCAGGCCGCGTGTCGTGCCCATGCCGACTTTGCCGCCGAGCTGGTGGTTGTCGACAACGGCTCGACCGACAGCACCGCCAAACGGCTGGCCAGCATCGCCGAACTGTCGGACATCCCGTTCACCGCTATTCGCGAACCACGACCTGGACTGGCGGCCGCGCGCAACGCCGGGCTGGAGCGGGCGCGGGGCCGCGTGCTCGTCTTCGTCGACGACGATTGCGCAGTCCACAAGGATTATCTGCACGATCTGCAACGGCACTATTCGGCCGGCGAACGGGTCATCCGTGGTGGCCGCGTCGAGATCGGCGATCCCCGCGACCTGCCGTTCACCATCAAGCGGTCGCCGGTGCGCGCGCGGCTTACGCCGGATGTCCATCCCGGTGGCTTCGTGCTTGGCTGCAACATGACGATGCACCGTGATGTTGCAGCCCGCATCGGCCGTTTCGACGAACGCTTCGGCGCCGGCGGCCCGCTGCGCTCGGCCGAGGATACGGACTATCTCGTGCGGGCGGTGCTGCTTGGGATTCCGGTCGAATATGTGCCCGACATGACGATTTACCACCATCATGGTCGGCGCGATCGCAAGGCCATAGAAAAGCTGCACCGCGACTACAGCATGGGCAATGGCGGGCTTTGCCTGAAACATATCCGGCACGCGCCGTGGCTGCTTCGCCATTTCTACTGGTCCATGAGGGCGGCCTTGCGCGAACTGAGGAAAGGCCCTCTGTTCGACCGTGAACTCAAGCTGTCGCACTGGCCGATCATCGGCATGAACTTGCTCGGCGCGGCCAAGTTCGCGGTGCTTTCGCTGGTGAAATCGCCGCAGCCGGCGCAAATGCGACAGGAGCAACAGGCAAATGCCGAGGCGAGGTGATCCGCAATCATGCGATTGATGCCGCCCAGCCTGCCGATGCTGCGCCGCGCGCTCGGGCAAAAGCAGTTGCGCCTGCTTCCGGCCGTGGTGGTGCTCGGGCTGCTCAGTGCGGCGCTTGAGGGGTTCGGCATCGGCCTGATCATCCCGTTGCTGAACATAATCATGGGGCAGGGGCAGACCGGCATGGCTGGCTTTTCCGCCGTCTTCCAGCATGTCGGATCCAGCCTGAGCGAGCGCGACCGGCTGATCGTCATATCCGTCGCCATCCTCGGCTCGATCGTGCTCAAGAACCTGTTCGCCTACGCCAATACGCTGCTGACCACCTTCATCTACGGCAAGGCAAGCCATTCGATCCGCAGCGCGCTGTCGGAGCAGCTGCTGCGGGTGGGCTACCCGTTCTTCCTGCAGCAAAGCCCTGGACGGCTGCTCAACATCATCTCCAACGAATCCTGGCGGGCCTCGGATGCCATCCAGATCACGCTGGGGGCAATCGTCAACGCATCGGCCGCGATCATCCTGCTGACCTTCCTGCTGCTCCTGTCGTGGCAGATGACGCTGCTGGTCACGCTGGGCCTGGCGCTGGTGCAGGTCGCGCACGCCATGCTGTCGGCCAATCTGAAGGCGCCGAGCCGCAGCGTCGCCTCCCGCAACAGCCAGCTCGCATCACAGATGCTGCATCTGGTGCATGCCGGACGGCTGATCCGCATCTTCGGCCAGGAGCAACGCGAGAAGGCGGCATTCGACCAGGCATCGGATGCAGTGCGCCGGGCGGCGTTCGTGCTTTTGACGCGTCAGGGAGCGTTGCCGCCGCTGACCGAGGTTCTGCACGCCATGCTGTTCCTGGCGGTGGTGATCGGCGCCTGGTTCGCCAATGTCAGCTTCCCGCTGATCGTCGCCTTCGTCATCCTGCTCTACAGGCTGCAGCCCTACATGCGGTCGCTGCAAATGGCCTCGAGCCAGTTGCAGGGCCTGAGCGGATCGCTTGAAGAGGTGACGTGGATGCTGGACCCATCCGGTAAGCCCGAGCCGCCGCAAGGTGACGCGGCGTTCCCCGGGCTCAGCCAAGGCATCAAGTTCGAGGACGTCACCTTTACCTATTCTGGTTCGGAACAGCGCGCGGTGGTGCTGCATGCGGCGAATTTCGACATCCGCAGCGGCCGCTCGACCGCGCTGATCGGCCGCTCTGGCGCCGGCAAGACGACGATCGTCAATCTCCTGTGCCGCTTCGTCGAACCGGATAGCGGCAGGATCCTCGTCGATGGATCGCCTCTGGACCGCATCGACCCCAGCCAATGGCGAAAGCACATCGCGCTCGCCAGCCAGGAGCTGGAGCTGGTCGACGGCACGATTTTCGACAACATTATCTACGGCCAGGACGCGGCCTCGGCCGATGACGCCGAGCGCGCGGCAAAACTGGCCGAAGCGCATGGCTTCATCGAGCAACTGCCGCAAGGCTACAGGACCGTCGTCGGCTACCGCGGCGTCAACCTCTCGGCGGGACAGCGGCAGCGGATCGCGCTGGCCAGAGCCCTGGTGCGCGATCCCGATATCCTCATCCTCGACGAAGCCACCAATGCGGTGGACGGGCTGTCGGAAGCGGCGATCGTCGAGACGCTGAAGTCGCGCGCCGGCCGCCGCACCACCATCGTCATCAGCCACCATCGCAGCACCATCTCGTTCTGCGACGACGTGGTGATCCTGAGCCACGGCCGCGTGAAAAAGCAGGCGCCCTTCGCGGCGCTCGCGACGCTCAGCATGGACGAGCTTTACCAGCACGAGGCGCTGGAGGGCTGAGGGCGCCCCCCGCTGCGTGCGCGCGCTGGGAGGTCGTCTCGGATGTCAAGCCAGGTCAAGCATCTCAGGGCGAGGAGCCCTCCGCCATGCCTCTCTGCAGGATTTCTGGGATGATGAGTGATCCCGAGCTTACCCGCTTTCGATCTGGAGCGTACACAACCAAGGGTCCGCCTGCCAAATCCATCAATGGCAGGCGGACCCTAATCAGCGCTGAAGGGACTGATTCTGCGCCGATCTCTCCTCGAGGAGGTGACGCCATCAAGACGGGCGCAGTTGTTCCCGGCGCCGGCCGTACACGAGACCATTGCGCAGGCAGGTCAGACTTAGGTCCTATAAACGGGCATCGCTGGCTGGAGTGAACATCGGGTTTGCTCGGTGGTAGCGAAACTTCGGCCGGAGGTCGACGCAGCCATTGGGTTCCGGGGCATGGCTCGGCGCTGATCATAGGCGGCGATCGATCCCCGCACGCCTGATGGAGGGGCGCTTGCATTCCTGCGGAATGCCCATCCACCGGCGCCAAGTGAAGTTCTCCAAGCGGTACGGGCTCAGCGGTCGTCAAGCTGTTGCTAATATGCAGCACAGGCAGCGCTCTATGAACAGCGTCGCTTGGAACCGCTACCTCCGACCAACCGTTAGTGTCACAATGACGAACCAAAAAGTGAGGCTGACGATGGACCCGCTGCAAAACAACACGTTGGAGATCTGGTGTCTTGCGGCTGTTCCGCTGTCACTGCTCCTTACGGTGTTATTAGCCGGATTTATTCTTTAGCTGACCCAACGAGGCCGGCTTTGCGGACCGGGCCAGGAAGATGAAAATGACGGCCATTAGGCACGGTAGGGTCGCGGACACCCCGTGGCACCAGGCCGTGGCTGCCTTTTCCAACGTGCCCCCATAATCGGCTCTTTCGAGCGGTCCGGCTCGCGGCGATTGCTCGCGGCGCCGTGGCGAGGGCGAGCATCCGAGCTCGTACGTTTTTTACACAATCTCTGATTGGTGGACTCGCCCGACGCCATCGACGTTAATTTTGCGTTAGCGACAGGAGGGGGAAGATCGCTAACGGGAGGAAGAAAATGAAAGAAAACTACGATCTGACGATCGACTACGACGACGTGCCTTACGACAACAAGCCTTACGATCTAGCCACATTCGCAAGGAAGCACGGGCTCAACATTCGAGCGGCCGAGCTTCTTCTTTTCGCCAAAGGCCCGTCTCGAGCGGCCTGCGATGCCGCGGCGAGGGCTTTTCTGGCGGCAGTCGCCGCACAAGCTATGAGACAATCGGCGCGGTAGGTCTCACAAAGCCATTGCTGACACGGCCTGCCGTGTCAGCAACCTAACGGACAGCGCTGGAAATTCCGGGCCGTTTCCAACAAGATGCCTAAGCATCCGGGAACGGCCTGAAATGTGCAATCTTTACAATATCACGACCAGCCAGGAGGCCATTCGCCAGTGGACCCGCGCCTTGCGCGATATCCTCGGCAATCTCGAACCCTCCATCGACATCTATCCCAACCAGCCAGGCCCTGTGGTGCGCAACACGCCGGACGGCGAACGCGAATTCAATTCGCCCGTGACATTTTTGTTCCCGTTTTGTTCAATTTGACCAGAAACTAGTGGAGGCATCGCCCACATTGCAAGCGAACGCTTCGTCACTGAAAGGTTTATGCCGCTTGCGCGAAGTGCATCAGGTACGGTTCTGAACAATTTGCATACCGTGCTAAAATCCGCGGGCGACCGCGATGGGCGTCGCTACCTGCTTCTGGACGCACCATGTTCTCGTAAACTGTCCGGCGCAGAGATGCGTGGCCGCCGTCTTCGCAGGCTCAGGTTCCGTCAGGCATCCGGCGCGGCTGCCTGGCAAGCGACAACACGCCCAACGCCGCCTCAATGCTTCTTGAAATACTGCACCTCACGTTCGTGCTTCTCCGCAGCCTCGCGGCTGTCAAACGTCCCGAGATTGCGGCGCTTGCCGGTCTTTTCGTCCTTCTTGCGCGAATAGAGGCGGTATTTTCCGTCTTTGAGTTTTCTGATCATCTGTCACTCCCCGAGCCGCTGCTTCCCCTTGAGGTTGCGCGCGGCTTGTTCGATCGCCGCCCGGTCGTTGCCCAGCCTGTCGATCAGCTCCTGTGCCTGTTCGCCCGATATGCCGGTGCGCACCGCCAGGGCCTCCACCGTCAAGACGTCGGAACTCGCGAACTCGCGGGTTTCCGGCAGGGCATCGCCTGCCGTCAGCGGCAGGGCTGCCTCCCTGTCGATCTCGGCCTCGGCCCGGTGCCAGTGCCGCTCGGGATCGCCATGGATCCCGCCTTCGCGTTCCCAGATCTGGTATGCGCGCTCACGAATCTTGTCGTCCCGTTCGTCGCCCATCTTAATTCCTCCTTTGCCTGTCGGATGAACGCCGCGCCGATCCGAACGATCCAAAAAAATTTGCGTGATCGTTGGTTAGCCGCTCGAGGGTGGGATCGCACAAGACACCATGCCCTTCGGTCCGCTAGCCCGCCATCCGGCGCGCCAGCCTACTCGCACTGCCGACGTGGCCCGCCGGAATACGGTTGATAGCTGTTGTCCTCCGGCCGGTACGAGCGGTAGCGGCTGAAGCAGTATTGGACGTGGTCGGATGAGAACTCGGCGCCGCCGGGTTCATCCGGTGGCGGGTAGCCCTCCACTGACGACGTATCGCTCGCCTCGACGTAGCTGCCGTCATCGGCGGCGTCGAGATAGGGCGATATGCAGGGGCGCTGTTGGCCGCTGTAGGATGTGTAGCGGTTGTCGCCTGGCCTGTAGGAGCGGTAGCGGCTGGCGCACCATTCGACATGGGCGGCGGGCAGCGTCTGCTGCTCTTCCACCGCCGGCTTGATGGAGCCGGTGGTGTCGGGTGTCGAAGCTGCGGCGGTGTCGGCGGGTTTCGAGCTGCGATCAACTTCCGAGGTGCGAACGGGAACCGGGCGGGCCGGGAGGCGCTCGAGGCGCTGCGAGGCCGGGTTTACCGGGCGCGGATCCTTGGCCCACAGTTCGGCGACGCTGGAGACCGGGGCGGGCGGCCGCACCGGCTTGGCTATCAATAGCCAGGTGGCGAATGCGAGGCCGCTGGCGAATACGGCGAGCGTCAGGACGAAGCCGCCAAAGATTGCGAACAAAGCTTTCATGCCGCGCTCCTTCGCCTCCCGGTTAAGGAAATGCGGGGGCGGGGAATCCGGTTCCAGGAAAGAGCGCGGGGGGAGAGGATTTCAAAAAAGGAAGACCCCTCTCCGTCTCGGCTTCGCCGAGCCACCTCTCCCCGCTTTGCGGGGCGAGGAACCCAAGATCGCGTAGGGGGCCTTTCAGTGCAGGCCGAATTCGCGCAGCAGTTCTTCGCGGTAGCGTACGAAGCGGCTTTCGCTGCGCTCGCGCGGGCGGGGCAGGTCGATGTCGATCAGCCGCGCCGCGCCGCCTTTCTCCTTGGGCAGGATCAGCACCCTGTCGGCCAGGTAGATCGCTTCCTCGAGGTCGTGCGTCACCATCACCATGGTGACGTTCTCCTCGCTCCAAATGCGCGCCAGTTCCTCCTGCATGCCGATCTTGGTCATCGCGTCAAGCGCGCCCAGCGGCTCGTCGAGCAGCAGGATTTCGGGCTGCACGGTCAAGGCGCGGGCGATGCCGACGCGCTGCGCCATGCCGCCCGACAGCTGCCTCGGGAAAGCATCGCCGAATTCGGCGAGGCCGACGAGCGCGATATAGAAGCGCGCCCGTTCCTCGGCCTCGGCCTTCGGCACGCCGCGCACTTCGAGGCCGAAGGCGACATTGCCGAGCACGGTCAGCCAGGGCAGCAGGCGCGGTTCCTGGAAGATCACCGCGCGCTCGGCGCCGACGCCGTGCACCGGCTTGCCGTCGATGGCGACGCCGCCGCTGTCGGCGGCCTCCAGCCCGGCAAGAATGCGCAGCAGCGTGGTCTTGCCAGATCCGCTGGCGCCGACGATGACCAGGCATTCGCCCGAGCGGATGTCGAGGTTGAGGGTCCTCAGCACGGCAAGCGAGCGCCCGCCGATGCTGAACGATTTGGACAGGTCGCGTATGCTGACCTCACCGCCGCTTGTGCTGCTCATCGCGCTCGTCTCCCAGCTGCCGGTTGGCCTTGTCAGTTGGTCTTGGTTTCGCCGGGCCGGTAGAGGATGTCTGTTGCCTTCAGCTTACCCTTTGGCAGGCGACCGTCGCGCTCGAGCACGCTGACCCAGAAGTCGATGTCGCGGTCCGTCGCCTTGGCCCCCTGGCGCAGCCCGAAGCCGGTCCAGTAGCGCGCCAGCTCGCCGTTTTCGCCGCGCTTGTCGAGGATTGTCGCGAGCACCTTGCGCGCTTCGTCGGGGTTCTGCAGCGACCAGTCGGAGGCGCGCGCCGATTGCTCGACGAAATTGCGGGCGGCGTCGGGATGCGCGGCGATGAAGTCGCGCCTGAGCACGACGAAGCCGCCGGCCAGTTCGCCCAGCACGTCGGTGTCGTTGAACACGCCACGCACGCCGCCATTGTCGACCAGCGCGCCGGCAAAGGTCGCCTGCCAGTAGCCGAGCGCCGCGATGTCGACCTGGCGGGAGCGCAAGGTCTGTTCGAGTTGCGGTCCGGGCACGACGACGAGATTGGCGGCGTCCGGCGACAGGCCGACGCTGTGCAGCGCCTCGCGCACGGTGTAGTCGAGATGGGCGCCGAGCGTGTTGACGGCGATTGTCTTGCCGGCAATGTCGGCGATCGATTTGATCGGGCTGTCGTCGAGCACGTAGAAGACGCTTCGCACCTTGCCGTTGATGCCGTTGCTCGGATAGGCGGCGACGAAGTCGTTGCCGCCGGAGATCGAATTGATCACGGCGGCGGTTGCGGCCGAGCCGATATCGACGCTCCCGGAGGCCAGCGCAAACAGCGATTCCGGGCCGCCGCCGGAATAGCCGACATTCTCGACCTCGATACCGAGGCCTTTGAAATAGCCGAGCTCGCCGGCAAGCTCATGCGGAGAGATGCTGCCGCGGCTGGCGAGGGAGCGGAACTTGACGGGTGCCGCTTCGGCAAAGGCGAGGCGCGGCAGGCCGGCGGCGAGAAGGCCGGCGGCAAAGGGCGCGCCGGCAAGCAGGGAACGGCGAGTGATTTTCATGGTCCGGTCTTCCTTGGTTCTGGCCTGGCTTGGCCTGGTTGGGAGATGGCGAAGGGGTGGTCAGTCGACGGCATTGCTCCAGCGGCAGAGCCGCCGCTGCAGGCTGACCAGCGCCTGGTTGGCGATCAGGCCGAGGCCGGCGAGGATGACGATTGCCGCAAACATCAGCGGGATCTGGAAATTGTACTGCGCGTTCATCACCTGGAAGCCGATGCCCTTATTGGCGCCGATCATTTCGGAAGCGATCAACAGCAGCAGCGCCGTGGTGGCGCTGAGCCTCAGCCCAACGAAGATCGAGGGCACGGCACCGGGCAGCACGACGCGGCGGAAGACGGTGAGCTGCCTGGCGCCATAGACGCGGGCCATCTCCAGCAGTTTCGGATCGACCTGCTTGACGCCGCCGATGGTGTTGAGCAGCAGCGGGAACAGCGTCGCCCAGAAGATGACGAACACCTTGGAGGCTTCGCCGAGCCCAAGCAGCAGGATGAATACGGGATAGAGCGCCAGCGCCGAGGTCTGGCGGAAGACCTGCAGGATGGGATCGAGCGCGGTCTCGACCGCGCGCACCTGGCCCATGAACAGGCCAAGCGGGATGGCGACCAGCACGGCGGCCGCGAAGGCGAGACCGGCGCGCTGCAGGCTGATGGCGATGTCACCGAGCAGAGTGCCGCCGGCCAACCCCTTCCAAAGTGCCGCGACAATCATGTCGATCGGCGGCAGCACGGCCGTGTTGACCCACCCGGCGCTGCTCGACACTTGCCAGATTGCGAGGAAAGCGATGAGGGCGCCGTAGCGCGACAGGAAGCGGATGCCTGCCCGGCCGCCGAGGCGCAGGAAGTCCGTGCCCAGGCTTGTCGTGCCGTCACGCGTGCCGAGGCTGGCGGCCTGTTCGATGTGCTGCAAGGTCATCGTCTTGCCTCTCGCTTCGAGGGTAGTGGGCTTCTCGGGATTATTCGGCGGCCAGCACGGCCGAGCGGGCGGCGGTCCACGGGTTTTCAGGCCGCCTGAGGCCGAGGTTCTCGCGCAGCGTCCTGCCTTCATAGGCGGTGCGGAACAGGCCGCGGCGCTGCAGTTCGGGGATCACCAGCTCGACGAAGTCGTCGAGCCCGCCGGGCAGCCAGGGCGGCAGGATGTTGAAGCCGTCGGCGGCTTCGTTGCCGAACCATTCCTCCAACTGGTCGGCGACCTGCACTGCGCTGCCGATGACGGTGTAATGGCCGCGGGCCGTCGCCACCCATTGGTAGAGCTGGCGGATGGTGAAGTTGTGCTCGTCGGCAATCTGGCGGATCAGCGCCTGGCGGCTCTTCATGCCTTCGGTTTCCTTGCTCGGCGGCAGCGGGCCGTCGAGCGGATAGCCCCTGATGTCGAGCGTCTGGCCTGCCAGCCCGTTGAGCAGGGCGACGCCGTCTTCGGGCAGGATGAGATCGTTCAGCTGCTGGTATTTGGCGCGCGCTTCTTCTTCGGTACGGCCGACGAAGGGTGCTACGCCGGGCATGATCAGCACCTGCTCGGGATCGCGGCCGACGGCCGCCACGCGGGCCTTGATGTCGCGGTAGAATTCCTGCGCCGACGCCAGGTTCTGATGGGCGGTGAAGATGACTTCCGCCGAGTGGGCGGCGAGCTTGCGGCCGTCCTCCGATTGCCCCGCCTGCACCACCACCGGGTGCCCCTGCACAGGGCGCGGCACGTTGAGCGGACCCTTGACGCTGAAATGCGCGCCCTTGTGGTCGATGTCGTGGAGCTTGTCCTTGTCGTAGAAGCGCCCCGATTTCTTGTCGCGGATGAAGGCATCGTCCTCCCAGCTGTCCCACAGCGCCTTGACCGTCTCGACATGCTCATGCGCGCGGGTATAGCGCTCGGCGTGGGCAGGCTGGGTATCACGATTGAAATTGCGCGCGGTTTCGTCGCCGGCCGAGGTGACGACGTTCCAGCCGGCGCGGCCATTCGACAGATGATCGAGCGAGGCGAATTTGCGGGCGAGCGTGTAGGGCTCCTCGTAGGTGGTCGAGGCGGTGGCGATGAAGCCGAGATGCGTGGTGAGCGGCGCCAGCGCTGCAAACAGCGTCACTGGCTCGAAGCCGGCGATCTTGGCATTGCCGCCTTCGCGGGCGCCGAGCCCGACCGTCAGATTGTCGGCGAGGAAATAGGCGTCGAACAGGCCGCGCTCGGCGGTCAGGGCAAGCTGCTTGTGGAACTCGAAATTGGTGGCACCGTCGGCCGGCGCCTCGGGGTGACGCCAGGCGGCGATATGCTGTCCGCCGCCGGGCAGGAAAGCGCCCAGTTTGATCTGCCTGGATTTCTTGGATCTGGTCATCGCGGCGTGCTCCTGGATTGGTCGGGGAGGGGATCTCGGGTCAGTAGTGCGTTCAGGCGGCAAGGCCGACGCGATAGGGCACTCCGGTTACCCGGCATGCCTCGGCGACCGCCTGCCGGGCGCGGGCATGGATCGCGTCCGACACCAGCACGCCATTGGCAAAGTCCTTGTCGGAGGCGTAGATCGCGGTCGGCACGGTCAGCGCCTCGAAGAAGCCGAACAGCGGCCGCAGCTGGTGCTCGACGATCAGCGAATGGCGCTCGCCGCCGCCGGTCGCGGCGAGGATGACGGGCTTGCCCCTCAGCGATGACGGGTCGAGCAGGTCGAAGAAATGCTTGAAAAGCCCGGTATAACTGCCTTTGAAAGTGGGCGAGCCGGCCACCAGGATGTCGGCGCCCAGCAGCCGTTCGACGATGTTGCGCGCCGCCGGGTCGAGGTCGCCGAGGCGCCTTGCCTGCGGCAGGGACGCGCCGAGATCCTCGATGTCGAAGACGGCCGAGGCTGCGCCGATGCTTTCGGCGGCCTGCCCGACAATGTGGCTGACGAACGCCTTGGTCTTCGATGGCCGGGTCAAGTTGCCCGACAGCCCCACCACGAGCTTTTTCGACATTCCTGGCTCCCTCTCAAGCGCTCTATTTTAAGATCTTGGGTCTAGCGATCTATTTTAAGTCTAGAGATTTTGTAGAATTAAAAGAGCGAGAAAATTTCAAAAGCAGGGCGATGAGCGAACTGAGTTTGCTGCACATCGCCCGTAATTGGTTCATTCAACGCGCCGTACCGCGCTGAAAGATCGCTGCAGCGCCTGCAGCCGCGATAGCGTAGCGCGTCGGACAGAGCGCATGAACAGCCGGCCGGACATATCAGGCAAGTCGCCCTCGGGCGCTCCGGCGCGACGTCGGGGAACCATGTCCTGATGCCACGATCCTGGATGGCCTGGCGGCCCTCGGAGAGGACGCGGCGCGGGCACAGGCCAAGGTGCTGGCGTGGGCTCCGCGGCATGTGGCGAGTCAGGCCAATTTGATTCAAATCCGGCTGTGGATATTTGCTTTTGGGTAAATCGAGGCGGTCATCTTGCCGGCCGGCGGGCAACAGGGAGAAGCCTATGACAAGCGACTTTGCCGCCGCACACCTCCACCTCGAACGAGCCTGCCATTATTTGAGCGGCGAGGACGAGACGAGCCGCACGGCTCGTGCGGCTCTGGATCTCCTGATCGATGCAATTGTCGCGGCGCAATACAAGCGGCCCACGGGCGACGTTGTGGAATTTCCAAGACCGGCAAAGCTGGGACAATCCGCAAGCGGGAACGGGTAATCCAACCGGCGGCATCCCTTTGCTTCCGCCTGATCACATGAACCAGGTTGCCACCAGGCCGATCGTCGCCGAGAAAATAGCGGCGGTCGTTGCCCAACCGAGTATGTTGGTGCTGCGGCTGTTCACCTGGTCGCCCATGATCCTGCGGTTGTTCGTCATCAGCATGATGAGCAGCAGCAAGGGCGGCGTCGAGAAGCCTTGAACGATGCCGGACCAGACCAGCGCCTTCATCGGATTGAAGCCAAGGAAGTTGAGGCCGGCGGCGATCGCGGTAAAAAATCCGATGGCGAGATAAAATTTGGGCGCCTCTCGAGCCCGGGCGTGCAGGCTGTTTTTCCAGCCGATGGCTTGCGCCACATCATAGGCAGCGCCGGTGGTCATGACAGGAACCGCGAGGAAACCGACGCCAATCACGCCTGCGGCGAACAGAACGCCTGCGGCCTGGCCGGCGAGCGGCCGCAGCGCCTCCGCCGCCTGCGCGGCCGTGTCGATATCGTGGTGGCCCGCCTTGTAGAGCGTAGCACCCGTCGACAGGATGATGAAATACATGATGAGATTTGAAAACATCATGCCGATGAGGATGTCCCGGCGAGAGCGACGGAGTTCGCTGTCGGTGGCGCCCTTCCTTTCCCTGAGCGTTGTCCGCCCCTGGGCAATCTCCTCCTCGACCTCCTCATTGGACTGCCACGTGTAGAGATAGGCGGACAGCGTCGTGCCGATGATGGCGACCAGGATCGACAGGAACTCACGGTTGAATTCGATCCTGGGGAGCAGCGTCCCGCGCAGCACCGCCGCGGCGTCCGGCTTGGCCAGAATGGCGGCACCGACATAGGCGAGCAGCGCCAGCGCCAGCCAGCGAAAGATGTTGCGGATCAAAGTATAGGAGCCGAAGACCTGGAGGGCGAAGATGAGGGCGGCGACGAACAGCACGATCAGCGGAATGGGAAGCGGCACGAATATGTTGATCGCCGCGGCCATTCCACCGAGATCCGCCGCTGCCTCGATGGTGTTGCCGACGAGCACACCCAAAAGCACCGACCAGAGCAGCCACCGCGGGTAAAAGTCCTTGATGACGTGGAACAATCCGCGCCCCGATACCTGGCCGAGCTTCGACGACAGGTAGACGACCGCGTACATCATCGGCAACGTCACCGGAGCCGTCCAAAGCAGGTCGGGTCCGAAACGGGCGCCGGCGCTGGCATAGGTGCCTATCGCGGAACAATCGTCGTCGGCCGCCCCTGTTATCAGGCCGAGGCCGAGCGCGCGGCCTATGCCGCCTTTACCCTCCTCCGGTGGGGTGGAACGATCGGAACCGGCCTGCCTCATTGCGATCGGACCGGGTTGGGAACGAAGGGCGCGGCCTGCCATGCAACAATGCTAACGATCGGTCGGCGCGCTGGTCTCATTTTGCTTCCTTCAACAACTTGCCCAAACCCGGCGCGCCATGACTTGTTCCTCGACGACGGGGCAGGGATTTTGCCTCAGGCAAAAAAGTTCGGGTTGACCGCTTCCGAACGCGAAGCGACTATCCGCGCGAGGCGAAGATCGCAGGAGGAAGTGCAATGGACGAGCCCGATCAGTGGCGCCACATGTCGAGCGCGCCAAGGGACGGCAGCAGAATCCTTGTCACGGTTCGGCCTTCCGAACAGGGGCCGGCCGAGGTCGACATGGCTTACTGGGCCCGCGCCGATCAGTTCGGCAGCGAAGGCTGGCGCGCTTCCGATTCGTCTCCAGGACGCATCGTCGAATATGCCGAACCCGAACTGAAGTGCTGGATGCCGCTGCCGTCGGCCAATCTCAGCAAAGGCTCAATGCCGAGCCCGTGGGAAGGCGAAGATGTGCCGCTGGTGGATGGCTCGGGGATATGAAAGGGCCGGATGCCCAGGACCTCCAAGAGCCGATATCCACGGCCACCCGCATTCGCCAAAAGTGCGCGCAAGCTGACCGCGGCGGTCCGGAAATCGAACCCCTGGATCATTGACGCCCGGCGGGCCCGCTGGTTCTCAAGATAGCGCGCGAGCGCAATGTCGTGGCGCAGTGGCCCGCCGCGCGGCTGCGGGTCCTGCCTTGAATCATCATGCCAGATGGGCCATTCCGTCGGGGGTAGCACAGCGTCCTCCTGAGATACCAGTCTCCCGACACTTGTCTTCCCTGCGTCGTGAGAAACGCGGTGGAGCCAGCGTGAAGGATTCGTGAAAAACACCAGGCCGGGCGAAATGACGGTTGAAATAGAGGCAAGTACAGGAAAGGATCGCAAAGAAGCTGTGGCTGTGGCGGATCCGATGGCGCACCCTCATCTCTGTCTGTTAGGCGGCTTTGACTTTGCCGGAGGAGCGGTGGCCCCGGTTTTCAGCCGCAAGGCTCGCGCCATGCTGGCTTATCTCGCCCTGCAATCCGGACACTCCCAATCGCGCGAGAAGCTCGCCGCGCTTTTGTGGGGCGGCAACAGCCAAACCCAGGCCCGAATGAACCTTCGACAGGCCCTATCCGCCATAAGGAAAGGAATGGGCGCATCCGATGGCGAAAGGTTTCTGAGCGACGGCGACAGCATTACGCTCAATCTCGACGATCTTGATTTCGACGTCGCGCGGTTCGAGTCGCTGGCCGCCGGCTCCGACCCGGAGCAACTCGAGCAAGCGCTCGTCGTCTATCGTGGCGACCTCCTGGACGGGTTCGGCCTGAAGGAGGAGCCGTTCGAAGATTGGCTCAGAGTGGAGCGCGAGCGATTGAGGGCAATCGCAACCATCGTGCTGGAGAAGCTCGTCGCGCACTATTCGGCAACGAATGATCTTCCATCATGCCTGCGGGCGGCGGTGCGCCTGCTGGCTTTGGAGCCCTTACGGGAGGATATCCACCGAGCCCTGATGCGGACCTATGCCGCCCAGGGCCGCTTTAACCTCGCGCTGAAACAGTATGAGCGCTGCCGTGATGTGCTGCAACTGCAGCTCCGCTTGCAGCCCGAGCCGGAGACCCGGCAACTCTATGATGACCTGCGGACGCGCCGCGTGACGCCGCAAGCCGCTACCCGGATAGCCGCCTCGGTGTCGCCTTCCCAGACACCGCCAACGTCGGCAGCCCGAACAGGTGAGCGGCCGGCGTCCCGGGCCGAGCCGATGCGTCCCGCGACCCACTATGTCAAATCGGCCGGAATCAACATCGCCTATCAGGTAACCGGCGACGGGCCGGTCGACCTGATCTATGTGCCTGGGTGGGTCTCCAACCTCGACCTTGCCTGGTCATCGCCGCGGCTGGCGCATATGCTCCAGCGTCTCGGTTCCTTTGCCCGCCTGATCCGTATGGACAAGCGAGGCACCGGACTGTCCGATCGCAATGTTGGTTTGCCAACGCTGGAAGAGCGGATGGAAGACATGCGAGCGGTGTTGGATGCGGTCGGATCAAAGCGAACGGTTCTGTTCGGCAGCTCCGAAGGGGGGCCTATGTGCATGCTTTTCGCGGCGACCTATCCCGAACGAACAGCGGCTGTCGTGCTCAACGGAACCTATGCCAGCGGCCGATGGTCGCCGGATTATCCATGGGCAAGGACAAGCGAGCAGGTAGAAGAAGATCTGACCGCCGTCGAGAGACAGTGGGGGGAGCCGGCGGACATGAGCAACGCCGCGCCCAGCCTGATGAACGACAGTTTCGAGAGAGAATGGTTCGCCGCCTATCTTAGGAATTCAGCCTCGCCTGCCGACGCGGTCGCGCTCTGGCGCTGGGGCACTGAAATCGATGTTCGCGCCCTTCTCCCAACCGTTCACGTCCCGACACTGATCGTGCAGACGGCGGGCGACCGCTGGGTAAAACCGGAAGAGGGGCGCTACCTGGCAACGCATATCGAAGGCGCCAGATACATTGAGCTTGCCGGCCGTGATCACGTAATCTGGGGGGAGAATTCCGATCGTTTGGTCGACGAGATCCAGGCTTTTGTCACCGGCTCGCTGCCGGCAACGTCGAGCGAGCGCGTGCTTGTGACGGTGCTGCACATGGAAATCGTCGGGTTGCCGCCGGCTCCCGTCAACGCTAGCGACCGGGCGCGGCGCGATCTGATGCAGCGACACGACGACGAGATACGCAACGAATTGCATCTTGCTAACGGTCAGGAAATCAGCCGCACCGGAAACGGGTTTCTCGCGGTATTTCTGCGACCAACGCGGGCGATCCAATGTGCAATCGCGGTCCGTCGTCGAATGAAGAGGTTAGACCTTCAGGTTCGCGCGGCAGTCCATATTGGCGAATGCGAAAGGCGCGGAGACGACTTCACCGGTGTTGCAATTCAACTGGCATCACATCTGCTCGACGTTGCCGGACCGGGCGAGATCATCGCGTCGCGCACGGTTCGTGATCTCGTGGCCGGTTCCGGCCTGGCTTTTGAAGAGCATGGCGAGATGGAGCTTGCAGGTGTTCCCGGCAGCCTGCAGCTTTTTTCCGTCAGTGAACCGGCTGCCTGAGGTCCCGCTGGGTTGGGATATGAGCCGGAGAGTTCAATAGGCCGGCGGGACAGCGCCCCCCTCTGTCCTGCCGGACATCTCCCCCACAAGGGGGGAGATCGGCAGCTTCACTGTCGGCCCTCAGAACAGGAATGCGGCTGTAGCGGGGTTTGGGCCGGTGCGGCCGTCGGGCGAATCCATGCCCCGGATAAGCTCGAGGTCTTTCGCTTCCAGCTCGAAATCGAAGACGTCGAAATTGGCGGCGATGCGGTCTTGGTGGATCGACTTTGGAATGACGATCAGCCCTTCCTGAAGATGCCACCTGACGATCGTCTGCGCCACCGACTTGCCGTGTTTCCTGGCAATGCTTTCAAGCGTCGGATCGCTCAACAGCCGGCCGCTGCCCAGCGGGCTCCAGCTCTCGATGCGGATGTTGTGCCTGTCATGAAATTCGCGTTTGTCACGCTGCTGGAAGCGGGGGTGGAGCTCGATCTGGTTGACGGTAGGCGTGACGCCGGTCTCGCCGATGATCCGTTCGAGATGGTCCTGGTTGAAGTTCGAAACGCCGATCGACTTTATGCGGCCTGATTGCCTGAGTTCGATCAGCGTCTTCCAGGCTTCGACATATCTGTCCTGGCTGGGCACCGGCCAGTGGATCAGGAACAGGTCGATCTGTTCGATGCCGAGCTTGCTCATCGTCTCGTCGAAGGCGCGCAAGGCGGCGTCGCGCTGATGGGCGCCGTTGCGCAGTTTCGAGGTAATGAACAACTCGCTTCTCGGCACGCCGGCCGAGCGGATCGCCTGCCCGACACCTTCCTCGTTCTGATAGCCTTCGGCGGTATCGATCAGCCTGTAGCCGGCCTCGATCCCCCAGCGCACCACCTTGGCCGTGATGGCTGGATCGACCTGCCATACGCCAAGGCCGATTTGCGGAATGGCGGAGCCGTCGTTCAATCTGATCTGTTCAGGTCTATTCAGGGTAATCTGTTCAGGCATGTTCACGTCCTTCTGCATCGTTCCGCCCGGCGCACGCTCTATCTAGTCTGGATGACCGCCAAAGCGAGTCAATATCAGGAGAATGTGAGGAGACGGACGTGAAGCGCTGATCTCGATGTCCGTTCGGGCCGACAGCGTTCCAGCTTTTGACCCATTGGACTCCAGTACAGGAGCCGCCATTATCGCGGATAATGTGGTATTCTATCGACTATCCGAGGAGGCGACTGCGTTGACCAACAGCTTGGAAGCCGAAGGGGCAAGAGACTGGTCGCCTCTGCTGGTCGCGGCAGAAAAAGGCGATGCGGAGGCGGTTCGATCGGAATTGGCGGCTGGCGCCGATATCAATCAGCCGGACGATGGCGGCTGGTCTGCACTTCACCTTTCAGCCCTCAATGACCACACAGCTGTGGTGGAGGCGCTGATCGAAGACCCGGAAATCGACGTGAATTCCAGAAACAAGTGGAAGAGCACGCCCTTGAGCCTTGCGTCCGCCAGGGGACATTACGCGTGTATCTCAGCCCTGGTGAAACACCCCCAAATAGAGATCAACGCGCGAGCTGACTACTACGGCAGAACGGCTCTTATCGAGGCGGCGAAGAACGGGCATCTCGAAGTCGTCAAGTTGCTCGTGGAGAATGGCGCGGAAGTAAATCTGACCGACAAGACGGGGAGAAACAACGCGCTCATCGAGGCTATCAAGGGGCGGCACTACCAGATCGCGGAATACCTGCTGGATTGTGGGAAGGTGAGCTTTATCAACAAGGAGATGAGGCTAAACGCCCTGATCTGGGCTGGCAGCTGCCACAACCCTCAGCTTATCGAAAAGCTGGAAGCCGCGATCCACGCTTTCTTCGAAGGCAAATAAGGGCCTCGCCCTTACTGTCGCGGGGCGCGTCCGTATCTCCCGTCACGTCGACGCGCTCGATGGCGCAAACAGCCCCGCAGCGCTTCACATAAATTATTCAACCAAACGGTTGACTATCTCAAAGCGTGTGCCTATATTCAACTACATGGTTGAATTAGAGACATCCCAGATGGACGCGGTTTTTCACGCCCTTGGCGACGCCACCCGCCGGCACATGCTTCGCGATCTCGCCGATGGCGAGAAAACGGTAAGCCAGCTGGCGGAACCCTTCGTGATGTCGCTCGCGGCCGCCTCCAAGCACATCAAGGCGCTGGAGAACGCAGGGCTTATTCGTCGAGAGGTGAGGGGCCGCACGCATCTGTGCCGACTAGCCCCTGGACCGCTGGCCAGCGCCCATCAGTGGCTCAGCTTCTACGAGCGCTTCTGGACCGGTCGTCTCGATGTTCTCGAACGCCTTCTTCGCGAAGAGGACGCACGCAAAGCCCAGGATGAGCCCAGGAAATCGCCCAATCCGAAAGAAGGAGACGAGCAATGAACCAGATGAGAACCATCGGCGCCTATGGCGAGCTGACCGAGCCCGCCACGTTCACCATCCAGCGCCTTTTGCCCGGCCCCATCGAGCGCGTCTGGGCCTATCTCACCGAGAGTGACTTGCGACGGCAATGGATGGCCGCAGGCCAGATGGAAATGAAGGCCGGCAGCTCGTTCGAGTTCGTCTGGCGTAACGACGAGCTGACCGACCCGCCTGGCCAGCGCCCCGCGGGCTTCCCCGAAGAGCATCGGATGGAGGGCCGGATCACCGAACTCGATCCGCCGCGCAAGCTTTCCATCACCTGGGGAAATACCGGCGGCGTCTCCTTCCTGCTGGAGGCGAAGGGTAGCGATGTGCTGCTCACCGTCGTCCATCGGCGCCTGCCGGAACGTGCAATCCAGCTCAACATCACCGCCGGCTGGCACGTGCACCTCGACCTGCTGGCCGCCCGCCTGGCGGGTAAGACACCGACCTCGTTCTGGGGCGACTGGAGCCGCCTGCGGGACGAATACGACCGCCGCCTGCCGGCCTGATGTAACTCGCGGCGGCCATCCCTGAGGTCGCCGCCAGCCACACGAAGCAACGATGATCCGACGAAACGTGCTTGCATCCCGCAAGCCTGATGGAGGAAGTCATGCGTAAATTGATCACTGGAATGAAAATTTCCGTCGACGGCAAGATGGAGGGACCCGAGGGTTACGCTGATTGGGTCGATGCGTGGTCTGAGGAATACGGCCTGACGCCGCAAATCGATGCCTGCCTGCTTGGCGGCGTCATGTATGCTGGCTACGAGCGCTACTGGAGCGCCATCCAGAACGAGCCCGACAAGCCGCTGCCGATGACCGGCAAATTGCCGAAGCCGGCCGAGCTCGAATGGGCCCGCTTCGCCGCGCAGACGCCGCATTATGTGCTGTCGAACACAATGACTTCGGCGGCCTGGCCAAAGACGCGCTTCGTGCGGAATTTCGAGGATATCGCTGCGCTGAAACAGCAGCCCGGCAAGGACATCTACCTTATGGGCGGCGCCCGAATTACCGCGAGCCTTATCGATGCCGGGCTGGTGGATGAACTCAGGCTGATCGTCTATCCGCTGCTCGCCGGTGAAGGAAAGGCGCTGTTTGGAACGGCGAAGAATCGTCGTGGGCTCGAACTGCGCAAGGTTGAGCAGCTGTCGGACGGCCGCGTCGGGCTGGTCTATGGGATTGGCTAAAGCGCGTCGCGTTCGATCGGCCTCATGGGACGCGCTTTAGATTCTTTGTTATGCATGTCGTTATCGCAAACCGATACACACTTTTGCGCGACATGCATTAGCGCCAACGTCAGGCAACGACACCGCGGCAGGCCCAGGCGACATTGGCAAAGGACCTCGGGCCGTCGGGCCGGCCGGCCTCATAGGCGTCGCGCATGGCGGCGTCGGTGCGCGCCCGCTCTTCTGGATCGAGCGTGGCCACATACTTGCCGAGCGGCCCTTCGCCGGCGGCAATCGGCGCCCAGTAATCATCGAAGTTTTGGTAGTCCATGCGGATCATCAGCTCGGTCTCCGTAACGTCGCGGAGACCCTGCTCGACAAAGGTCCGTTTCATTTCGCCCGGCTGCACCATCGGCTGGGTGCAATAGCGGGCGCGCAGCTGGCGTCCGCCTTCACTGAGCACTGCCACCGTGTCGATCATCATGCGCATTCCGGGCATGCCGCCGAGATGGTCCCATACGGTCGCCGCGACCACGCCGCCCGGCCGCACGACGCGTCGCATCTCAGCGACTGCCTTGCCGGTTTCGGGCACGAAATGGAGCACGAGCAGCGCCAGGGCGCGGTCAAACGCGCCGTCCTCAAAGGGCAGAGCGCAGGCATCCGCCTGGCGGATTTTTATCCGCGGGTCGGTGTTGCGCCGGATTGCCTCCTCGACGAAAACGGCCGAAAAATCGATCGCGGCGATCTCACGGAGTTCAGCGGCCTTGACGAGCGCGAAGGTCAGGCTGCCGGTGCCACAACCGACGTCGAGGATCTTTTCGCCGTCCTTAAGGCCCGCGAAGTCGATGAACAGCGGCGCGAGCCTTTGGCTCCAGCGACCCATGAGCTGCTCATAGCCGGCAGCATGGTGAACATTGAAACTTGAAGTCATCGAACCCTCCCTTAGCATAAGCTAAACCTCGACACAGCGATTGCCAAGGCGGGCGAGCATTCGTCCCACCGTGAGGCGGCCGCTGGCGAAAGCCACCTTACGGATGCCGGGGCGCGAAGACTTCGCCGGCATCGTGGATTTGATGCGGCCGGCGAGCCGACCTCGATCAGTCTGGGCCACCCATTTGGCGGGCAGTCCGCGGCGCTGGCACTGGATCTCCAACACGGAAGGCGAACGACACGACTTTCGTCGCATCCGGATCGACCTCGCAACGAAAGCTCAGAGCGTACCACTGCCCGCCGGCGCGGAACTCGGTCCTGGAGACTTGCATGATATTGCCGGCCTTCAACCTGAAGGGACGCAAGACGTCAGGAAAGTAGGGGGGCGAAGCATGGCGCAACTGTTCGCGCACTTCCCAGAAGCAGAGCTGACCGATCCGATCGGGGCGCGGCACATTTCTCATGGCGGTTGTCGCGATCGGATCACCGGTTGCTGTTTGCGAGAACAATCTTTTCGCTTCTTCAAGCTTCAGCGGCTTTTGCACCTTGGCCGCTCGCTTGGGCTTAGGCGACGCGGATGCGCCAGGCGGCGGAGCGGGGTCTTTGCCGTCTACCGCAGTCACGTCCGGCGGCTGCGCAAGATCCTGTTTATCGGGATCTTGCGGCGCCGTCGGTTGTTCCGAACCATCCTCCGCACTGTTGCCGTCCAGAGACTTGCGAGGGCCGGCGTCCTTCTCGCCGAATTGGAAGACAGGCCTCTGAGGGCCGGCTTCCGGATGCGCCGGCGTCTCGATCTTTGCTTCCGGCGGCTTTTCGGGCTTGGGCGGTTTCGCAGGAGGCGGAGGTTTGGCTTTCTCCGATGGTTTGGGCGGCGGCACCAGATCCACCCCGATGGCCTGCTCCTTCTGCGGCTGCGGGGGCGACACCGGCAGCGCGGACAACAGAAGCGCCGCGGCGAGCAAATGCAGGACCGCGGAGGCAGGCAAGGCCCACCTGAATACCTGGCGCTGATCCCGTATCTCGTCCGTCATCGTGACCGGTGTGTGGAATGAAATATTGGCGGCATCAAGCACCGATGCCGCCAGACGTCGAAATAACCGGTTCATGTCGAGCTTCGACGGTTTTGCGGCGGCCGAGCAGATGCCGCCCAACGCGTTCGTTGGAACTGTCGCCGTCGCTACGAATCGCGCCATCGGCGACTGCCGCGAGGCGCGTCATTCAAATACACGAGGACAGTGGCCGAGCCTGTCCCTAGCGTGGCGTCGGCCAGAGCGCACGGTCAGGGGGTGAACCCGTATTCGGGGGAGGCGAATGTTCGCTCCTTAACGGCGCTGCACGAGAGGGATATTCAGTCATGAATTTCAAAGGTTTGATCAAGCGTGCCGAGACTGTGGAGAGGGCGTTCAAGGAGCTCGAAACCGATTTGGCGGATGCGTTTAGCGAATGTCTCAACGTGGACGATCAGTCGCCGTTGAACGACGTCACTGTCCCGGATGAGACTGTGTCGGATGGGAATCTCGCGGCAATGGATGACAGCTCGCAACTTGAGGCCAATGCGGATGCCTTCGAGACCGCGCGACGGCTGACGCCCCACACGCAAACCCGGCTCGCTGCCTTAAGTGCGGTCGATGGGCTCTTTCACGACGCGCAGGAGTATCTTGGGGAGATCCATGCGAAACTGTCGGAGATCGCGACCTCGCATCATCTGACAGGCGAATTCCTGAAACTCCTCCACGGCGACATTCTTCGCGCCAACGAATTGGAGCTGGCAAATACCAGCTTGACCGCGCAACAAAGAGCACTATCCGAACAGCTCCACGATGCAACCAGAAAGCAGCGCGAGCGCGACAGCGCTATCGAGGCGCTGCAGCAGCACGAGGCGAGCCTGGTCGAGGACAAGGAAGCACTTCGCGGCGCGCTGGCTGCAGCAAGGCTGGAACTCGTCGTGGCAGGCAATGCGAGCGCAAAACGCGAGGCCGAGTTCGGCGAGCTTGTCAAAACGCTCTCGGCCAGAGCGGTCGAGGCCAACAGACGCTCGCGCGAGAACGAGATGCTGCGGGAGAAACATGTCAGCCTGTCGATCGACCTCGACAAGGCGCTGAAACGGGAGGCCGAGGCCCGGCACAGGCTGGACGAACTCTCGACTGTCCACGCCAATGACGCCGCACAGGTTTCGGAACTGCTGGCCGCGCTTGGCAAGAGCGAGAAAGAGGAAATGCGGCTGCAGAAATCGCTCGACATGGCGCAGGCCAAGCTGTCGGAAATGACGGAAGCGGCCCGCATCAGGGACGGGGACAGGGAAGCCGAACTTGCACGCGGTGTCGCGGAGATGACCGGCTTGCGTTCTGAGATCGAGGATCTCCGATCGCGACTGGAAGCCGCCTCGAACCACAACAGCGAAGCCGTCAGCGAGATCGCCAGGCTCAAGGCTCAAGCGAGCGACGCGGTGGCCGAAAAGCAAATCGCCGAGGAAAAATTGTCTGCTCTCATGAAGGAGAGCGAAAGCGACAAGATGAACCTTTCCGCGGTCAGCGCGAATTTTTCGCAGCTTTCCCTGCAGCAGGCATCCGAACAGATACAGTTCGACGTCCAGCGGCAGGAATGCGAGGATCTGCGTGCCGAAGTCGCGTCGCTTCAAGCCCGGGTCAAGGAACTGTTGCCCTATGAGCGGCTCCACAAGGTCACCAACGCCAGACCGCGTGAAGACGGCGTGGTCGAGATCACCGCTGCGGTGGCGGAGAAGGCCCGCGCCAGCAGGCGGCGCCTTCGCCTGCGCGCGGCATCCTAGCGGCTGTCTGAATTTCGACTGGTGCGAAACCGACATCCGTCAATGGATGGCGGGTCGAGCGTGAGGCTGGCCTTCCCTGCGTCGGCCTGCAATAGTGCACGCCGGTGAAGCGGAGGGGGCTGAGCATGCGGCTATTCATAAAGCGGAACCACCTCCGTTGGAGGATGTTGGCCTTCATCGCTATCATGGTGCTTTTGCCGAAAGCGGCGTCGGCCGATACCATCCCACCCGACAGGATCGCCGCGGCCCTTGCGAAGCTCGAATTACTCGCCGAAGGCGTCGTCGCGGATGGTAGCGTGCCCGGTCTGGCCATCGGCGTCGTGCATGGCGACGAGGTGATCTTCCTCAAGGGATTCGGGCATCGCGAGACCGGCAAGCCGGAGGCCGTCGACGCCGATACGGTCTTCCAGATCGCCTCGCTCTCCAAACCGGTCTCAGCCACCGTCGTGGCGGCGCTGGTCAGCGACGGGATTGCTTCGTGGGATTCGAAGATCGCCGACCTCGATCCGGCTTTCCGGCTCGCCGAGCCCTATCCGACCAGCGAACTCACGGTCCGCGACCTGTTTGCGCACCGCAGCGGGCTTCCCGGCACGGCGGGCGACGACCTCGAGGACATTGGCTATGACCGCGGGGAGATCCTGCGCCGCCTGCGGTTCGTGTCGCCGTCGTCGAGCTTTCGTGCCGGCTATTCCTACAGTAATTTCGGACTGACCGAGGGTGCCGTCGCCGCCGCGAAGCCGACGGGCAAGCCCTGGGAAGAGGTCGCCGAAGAGAAGCTCTATCGTCCGCTTGGAATGGCCTCGACCAGTTCGCGTCATTCGGACTTCATCAAGCACGCCAACCGCGCCGAACTCCACGCCAAGATCGATGGCGCCTGGGCCGCGAAGGTCCAGCGCTATCCGGATGCGCAGGCGCCAGCAGGCGGCGTCAGTTCCACCGCACGCGATCTCTCTCAATGGATGCGCCTTGTGCTCGGCAACGGGGCCTACGCCGGCAAGAGACTCATTGCCGCCGATGCGCTGGACCAGACACATATTCCCTTGATGGTTCGCGGCAAGAACCCCGTCTCCGGAGGCGAGGCCTTCTACGGCCTCGGCTGGAATGTCGAATTCGGCCGGCACGGGCTGGTCTGGGGTCATGCGGGCGCCTTCAGCACCGGCGCACGCAGTCTGGTGATGCTCTTCCCCGAGGAGAAGCTTGGCATCGTCGTCATCGCCAACGCCTTTCCGACAGGCGTGCCGGAGGGACTGTCCGACAGCTTCGCCGATCTCGTCTTCGACGGAACGCTGGGGAAAGATAAGGTAAAGGCATGGAATGATATCTATGCAGGCATGTTCGGGCCGGTGATTGCGGCGGCCAAGGCCACCTATGCCGTGCCGCCCTCTCCGGCAAGTCCGGCCGGGCCAGCCAGTGCCTATGCCGGCCGTTACTTCAACGACTTCATCGGCGATGCTATTGTGTCGGGCGAAGGAGAGGCTCTTGTCCTCAAGGTCGGGCCCGCCGGTGCGCGGTCCTATCCACTGAAGCATTTCGACCGCGACCTCTTCGTGACCTTCCCCGATGCCGAGATGCCGGACAGGCCCTCGGCCGTCAGCTTTGTCATCGACCCCGACGGCAAGGCGTCGGCCGTGACCATCGAGTTTCTCAACGACAATCATCTCGGCACGCTGCAGCGCGAGGGTGATTAGCCGTCGCGGGGCGGGCGAGCCTTTGCCGGTTCAGGATGCCGGGCCGAACTGGAGCAATTTGAAGCAATCGCCGCTGCCCGGCGTCGCTTGCGTCAGGAAGGGTTTCGACCGGTCGATCCATTCTTGGTGCGACCTGGCATCGGCTTCGATCTCATTGGCCGGTGCAAGCTTGACGAAACCGCGCCCCTTGCTGAACAGCCAGCATGCGCGGCCGAGAAACCGCCTGCTGCGCTGGCGCAGGAGGTCGGCATCATAAAAAATGTCGAGCACCTCCTGCTTGATCTTCCGCTCCTTTTCGGGATTGGCGATCGCAACCTCGATCGCCTCGCCGCCGATCGCATCCTGCAGGTCCTTGTAATCCAGGGCGATCTGAGTGGTGGCATATTTGATGTCGCTCTCGTCCCGGACGATGTTGAACCATAGCGTTGGGTTGAGCTCGTTGACGACGAACGATGCTTCGAAATCGCGTGATAAATTCAGGGTATCGAACCCCTGAACATCGACGTCGCGTTCGACCAGAAGGATCTGCGAAACCTGCTTGGCGAGCGCCGTCCCGTGGGCGCTGACCGCGGCATTGTTGCCGCCGAGTTCCGGACTGACATAGGCGCCGCCATCATCCAGCAGCGCATCGAATTCGCCAAGGGCCTCCACGACGGCGCCGCCGCGGGCAATACGCGCCGCCAGTTTGGCGAGAACCTGCTGGAGCTCCGTTTCGCGTTTACGCTGGTCCTGATAGTTCTGCTGGAAAAAGAAGATGAACAGGGACACGCCAATGCCGATCAGGATCACACCCAGCTGCGAAAAGATGTTGCGATAGTATTCCAGCAGCTTTTCACGATGGCGTACGTCGTCACGCACACTGTGCGCCACACGGAGATTGACGATCAGCGAAACGACCAGGAGCCCGGCACCGACCAGGATCAGGCCGCCGATCAGCAGGTAGCCGTAGCCAGAGTTCAAATCCATTCTTTGCCGCGCTCCCGAAGCCCCAGACAGCGCAGACTAATACCGTTCGGCTTCAACACCTACGTTTTCATAGGAGCGCCGGCGAAGGATTCCCACCGTTCGGCCGCTGTTCTTACAGCCAGGTCTATGCTCGCCGTCCGCCTCGTTTCGTAGCGGTCTTCTCGCAGCCGAATTCAGGCCGCGTGCTTGGAACCAATGACGGGCGAGACTGTTCAGCTATGACTTTGATACGACGCCGATGTGCCCGGTCGGCTGGGCATGCGGCGATCTTGAGGAGTTCTCATCATGAAGATTTCGTCCAGATTTCGTTCAGTCGCGGTTGCCGTCATCGCCGCCGCGGCAGTTAGCTTTGCCAGCGTCGCGCATGCCGACAGCGGTACGATCCGCTTCGCCATCTACAAGGCGGCCTTTTTCATCGGCGGCTCCGGAGGCGAGGGCACACTGACCTTCCATGGTCGCCGATATCCCATCTCGGTCGGCGGCATCTCGGGCGGCCTCGCCTTCGGCGCCTCCAAGACCTATTTCAAAGGTACCGTGCGCCACATACGCCGCGCCCGGGATGTGACGGGGGTGTACGGTGCAGCGGGCGGTGGCGGCGCGCTTGGCAAAGGAGCCCAGGTGATCGTCATGACCAATGACAAGGGTGCCCAACTCGAACTCACAGGCAGGCAGGTAGGTCTGCAAGTCAACGCCGATCTCAGCGGTATGAGCATCTCGCTGAAATAAGGGCAGTCATTGCATTCGTCATTCCCTGGATGGGCCGGATTTGGCCGCTCCAAACCGCAGCCCATCCATCAGCAGCGACACCAATCGGCGCGAGCGGTCGCGCCAGTCCTTGGTGTCCGGGGCCGAATAGATGCCGCCCAGCGCATGCAGCACGTCGGAGGCATCGACGTCGCTGCGGATCGAGCCGTTGGCGACCGCGGCATCGATCAGCCGCCGCAAAGCCAGCGTCACCCTGCCCGAAACGTCGGAGAACAGGGTGGAGTTGGTTGTGAGCAGGATGCGCAGGCTTGTCGACAGCCCGCGCTTGGTGGCGATGTAGTCGACGAAGCGCTGCATCCATTGTTCGAGCGCGACGTCGGGCACATGATCGTGGGCGAGTTCGTCGGCCGCCTGGCACAGTCCTTCCACTTCGCGCCGATAAACCACCTCGACCAGATGCTCGCGCGTTGGGAAATGCCGGTAGAGCGTGCCGATGCCGACGCCGGCCTGACGCGCAATCTCCTCCAGCGAGGCATCGACGCCATGCGCGGCAAAGGCTTTCGCCGCGACCTCGACCAGTGCGTCGCGGTTGCGCTGCGCGTCGGCGCGCAGCGGTTTTGCAGCGGCGGCTTCGGCCTTGTCTCCAGATATGACGGGCGGCTCTGCGGCCAATTTTTTCTCCAGTGTTGATCCGAATAGGGCAGGCCCCGTTTCAACAACGGAGACGCCTCCAACTTCGTTACGCCTCCGACAAATATAATCGCAAGTAAATACAATCACAGGATCGAGTCTGGGCCGGCGTTCCGCATCTTGCCTGTCCCGGTGGATGACGACGGAGGATATTTCCTGGCGCGGCCGGCACTCCTCATCTGTTCGGCCGATGCCCTGAGGCAAAAATGAGCCGACATTGAGCACGATCCCCTCAGGATCATTGGACTGTCCTGCCCCTACAGACAGTCCAGAGAGCACCACCGGCTTGGGCCGGTGGTGCTTTTTTACCACCCTCCTTCGGCGCCCCAATGGTCCGCTCGTTGCTCTGTTTCGAGTGTTGCGGCTGAATCCGAGCGATTGTCGGCGCGCGAGCGGTTGCCGCGGCGGCTTCAGGCTTGGCATGACGGCTGCTGCCCTGCCAATTTTTTCAATTTCGATCGATTTCGATCCGGGGCTTGAACAGGGCAGAGCAGGTCCCTACGTAGTAAACGGAGGCGCCTCCGATTTGTGGAGCGCCTTTATCATGTAATCACGGGATCGGGTATGTCACGTCTTTCGACCTCGCAAGCTGCAGCCTTCCCAGAGGTCGCGCCAAGTCGAACCGAGCCCTTCCGCCCTGCCGGGCATCTGCCCCGCAAGGGGGAGATTAGCCTTCACCTAGCCATAAGCTGACCTTGCCGCTCGCCGGCCGGGCACCAGATCATCCCCTCCCGCGTCAAGCAACTGGAGCCAGACGCCCCATGACAAGCATAACCCGAACTCCAATCCAACTTCAAATCAATGGACATCGACGTGAACTGGAGGTCGAGCCGCGCGTTACGCTGCTCGACGTCTTGCGCGACCATCTCGGCCTGACCGGGACCAAGAAGGGATGTGACCAGGGCCAGTGTGGCGCCTGCACGCTCCATATCGACGGCCAGCGCGTGCTGGCCTGCCTGACGCTTGCCACTCAGGCTGAAGGCAGGGACATCACCACCATCGAAGGGCTTGCCGGGGAGGATGGCACGCTGCATGCGGTGCAGGCCGCCTTCCTCGAACAGGACGCCTTCCAGTGCGGCTATTGCACGCCGGGCCAGATCATGTCGGCGGTCGCCTGCATTCGCGAGGGCCATGCCGGTTCCGACGAGGAGATCCGCGAATACATGGCCGGCAATCTCTGCCGCTGCGGCGCCTATCCGCATATCGTCGCCGCCGTGCGCCAGGCGGCAATGGAGGCCGCATCATGAGGGACTTTTCGTATCTCCGCGCCGGCTCCGTCGATGCAGCCCGCCAGGCAGCGGCGCTACCGGACGCCATGCTTTTGGCCGGCGGCACGACGCTTGTCGATCTCGCCAAATGCGGCGTTGCCGAACCCGAGACCGTGGTCGACATCACCCATCTCAGGGGACTGGATACGATTGCCGTCGATGACCGGGGCGCCACGATCGGCGCGCTGGCCAGGATGAGCCAAGTCGCCGACCACGCCGATATCAAGAGCCGGTTCCCCGCCGTCTCGGAAGCATTGTGGCAGGCCGCATCGGCGCAGTTGCGCAACATGGCGACGATCGGCGGCAATTTGATGCAGCGTACGCGCTGCCCCTATTTCCGCGATCCGGCGAATTTCCCCTCTTGCAACAAGCGCTCGCCCGGCAGCGGCTGCTCGGCGATCGGCGGCGTCACCCGTGGTCATGCCGTGCTCGGCACCAGCGAAGCCTGCATCGCCACCTATCCCGGCGACCTGGCGGTTGCGCTCGTCGCCTTCGACGCGATCCTCCATCTCGGCGACCGTCAGGTCGCCGTCGATGATTTTTTCCTGCCGCCGGGCAGCACGCCCGAACGGGAACATGCGATCGAACCCGGCGAGATGATCACCGCGATCGGCATTCCCGCTTCGGCCGCCGCCCGCCGCTCGACCTATCTCAAGGTCCGCGACCGCCAGTCCTATGAATTCGCCGCGGCAAGTGCCGCGGTCGGTATCGAGTTCGAGGCCGACGGAAGGACGATCCGCGATCTGCGCGTCGCGCTTGGCGGCGTCGCCACCAAGCCATGGCGCGCCCGCGCCGTCGAAGAGGCGCTGAAAGGCAAGGTGCTCGAGCCGGAGGTCGTCAGGCAAGCCAGCCTGCTCGCCGTCGAGGGCGCCGTCGACCATGGCGCCAACCACTACAAGATCGAACTGGCGCCGCGCGTCGTCGCCCGCGCCATCCTCAAAATGGGAGAAACGGCATGACCGTTCACGAGTTGAGAACAAGACCTGGCGATGCCAAACGCGGCGACGCTTCGGACGGCGCCGTCCTCGCGGATCAGGTCGGCGGCCGGCTGTCGCGCGTCGACGGACCGGCCAAGATCACCGGTGCCGCCAAATACGCCGTCGAGCAGCAGCTCGAGGGGCTCACCTATGCGGTGCTGGTCGAGAGTACCATTGCCGCCGGCCGGGTGCAGTCGATCGACACGGCAGCGGCCGAAGCCGCGCCGGGCGTGCTGCTGGTGCTGACGCCCGACAATTTCCTGCCGCTGAGAACCGCCACGGACTGGCTGGGCACGCCGCCGCCGGCTGTTGCCTATTGCCCGCTGGCGCGCAGCATCACCTTCAGCGGCCAGCATATCGCGGCGGTGGTGGCCGAGAGCTTCGAACAGGCGGTCGCAGCCGCGGCGCTGGTCAAGATCGCCTATGACGAGGCGCCGGCGATCGTCGACCTCAGCGATCCGAAAGCCGGCGACGGCATTGCGGTCGATGCGATGACCAAGGAGTGGGGTGAGGCGGAGACCGCGTTCGCCTCGGCTCCGGTCAGGATCTGCAACGCCTACAACACGCCGCGCGAATACCATGCGCCGATGGAGCCGCATGGCCTGATCGCAAAGTGGCAGGACGACCAACTCACGGTCTGGGAGCCGAGCCAGTGGCTCGACGGCATGGCGCGGACCTATGCCGAATGGTTCGGCGTGCCGTTCGAGAATGTGCGACTGGTCTCGCCCTATATTGGCGGCGGCTTCGGCTCCAAGGCGTTCGCCTATGGCTACGGCGCGGTGGCGGCAGTCGCCGCGAAAATGCTGGGACGGCCGGTGAAGCTGGCGGTCAGCAGGCCGCAGACCTTCACCGCCTATGGCGGACGGGCGGCGACGCGCCAGACCGTGGCGCTCGGCGCCAACGCAGAGGGTCAGATCCAGTCGATCGTGCATCGCGGCGTCAACGAGACCTCGGTCGACGGCATGTGGGTCGAGCCGCTCGGCTCGGTCACCTCGGTCATGTACGCGACGCCGAATTTCTCGTCGCGGCAGAACGTCGTGCGGGTCAACACGGTGGTGCCGGGGGCATTGCGCGCGCCGGGCGAGAACCCGAGCGCCTTCGGCATCGAAAGCGCGATCGACGAGCTCGCCTATGAGGTCGGTATCGACCCGCTGGAAATCCGTCTCAGGAACTATGCCGAGCAGGATCCGCATGCGAAGAAGCCGTGGTCGACACGGCAGCTGCGCGAGGCGTTCGCGGCCGGCGCTGAAGCCTTTGGCTGGTCGAAGCGGACGCCCCAGCCGCGTTCGATGCGCGACGGCAACCAGTTGATCGGCTGGGGCGTCGCCGCCGGCACCTACCCGGTGCGGCGCGCCTATGGCGAGGCGGTCGTGCGCATTCTCGCCGACGGCTCGGTTGAGGTCGAAAGCTCGTCGATCGACATGGGGCAGGGCACCTACACGATCTTGGCGCAGACCGCCGCCGAGGTGCTGGGCGTGCCGGCGGAAAACGTCATCGTCAAGCTCGGCGATTCCCGCTATGCCCGTGCCGGCGTCACCGGCGGTTCGCGGCTGGCCGGGGTGATGACCGGCGCCGTCCACAAGGCGGCGAGTGCCGCGCTCGACCAGTTGGTCGGGCTCGCCATCAGTGATCCGGCTTCGCCGTTCCATACGCTGCAGGCCAACACGCTCGTCGTCGCCAATGGCCGCATTTCGTCGCCGCGCGGCAACGGCCCTGAAGTTTCCATCGCCGAACTGCTCAGCAGCGTCGGGCGCCAGCATATCGAGGCCAAGGGCGACACGATGCCGGCCAATTCGACGGTCGAGGACCGCTACAAGAACTACACCACCATAGCCATGGCGCTGCCGCACACCGAGGGCGACTATTCCCGCCACAGCTGGTGCGCGCATTTCATCGAAGTGCGCGTCGACGAGGACTTTGGCACGGTTCGTGTGTCGCGCGTGGTATCGGCGCTGGATTCGGGCCGGCTCTATAACCCCAAGCTCGCCGAAAGCCAGTGGAAGGGCGGCATCATCATGGGCATCGGCCAGGCGCTGCTCGAGGAAGGCATCGTCGACCGCCGCCACGGCCGCATCGTCAACAACAACCTCGCCGACTATCTCATCGCCACCAATGCCGACATTCCCGACATCGAGGTAATCTCAGTCGGTATTCCCGACCCGCATTCCTCGGTGCTTGGCGGCAAGGGGGTCGGCGAGCTAGGCATCGTCGGCGTGGCGCCGGCGATCGCCAACGCGGTATTCCACGCCACCGGGAAACGGGTGCGGGATCTGCCGATCACGCTGGAGAAGCTGATTTAGGCGGACGCGGTGGAACTGCCAATCTCCCCCCTCGTGGGGGAGATGCCCGGCAGGGCAGAGGGGGGCGTGAAGGATCGCCAGCGTTCAGTTCAACTTTGATGAGCTGAGAACCTTACGTGGGTGCGCGAACTGCTTGATAGGCTGGAGGGACAGCGCCCCTCTCTGTCCTGCCGGACATCTCCCCCACGAGGGGGGAGATCGGCAGCTTGAACGCCCTGCCTTTTCAGGCTCACCACGACAGACTGAACGCAAGCTTGCCGAAATGCCGGCCGCCGGCCGCCATGTGGGCGTAGGCCTCGGTCGCCTGGTGCTGGCTGTAGATTGTGTCGATGACCGGATCGATACGGGCGGCGCCGATAGCGCGCGCAGCGTCGCGCAGGTCGGATACCGAACCGGTGTTGTTGCCCACTACCTTGAGCGCCTTGATGATGATCGGCAGCAGGTTCGTGGTGGCCTCGGCGCCGGTGACGAAGCCGATCGCGAACACCGTGCCGCCGGGCGCCGCGGCATTGATTGAGCGGGCGAAGGTGGCCGAGCCGCCGGTCTCGACGATCAGATCGGCGCCGAGGCCGTCGGTCAGCTCGAGCACCTTGGCGTCCCAGTCCGGTGTCTCACGATAATTGATGAGATGATCCGCACCCAAGGCCTTGGCGCGGGCCAGCTTTTCGTCCGACGACGAGGTGATGATGACCGTGGCGCCGGCTGCCTTTGCCAGCTGCAGGGTCAAGATCGACACACCGCCGGTGCCGAGCAGGACGACGACTGATCCGGGCCCGGCATCGGCGGCGCGGATCGCGTTCCAGGCGGTGGTGCCAGCGATCGGCAGCGTTGCTGCCGCTTCGAAGGACAAGTGAGCCGGCATCGGCACGACGGCATTGGCCGGCAGCACGACATATTCGGCGAGCGAGCCGGGCAGTGTCAGCCCGCGCATCTCTCTGGTCTCATAAGGCCGCGGACGGCCGCCGATCCAACGCGGTTTTGCATGGGCGATGATGCGGTCGTTGACGGCGAGCCTCGACACGCCCTCGCCGATGCCGACGATCTCGCCGGCGCCGTCGACGACGGGAATGAGCGGAAAGCTCGGGCCTGGATAGTTGCCGCTCGCGATCGCGACGTCGACAAAGTTGAGGCTTGCGGCGCGCAGGCGGATCAGCACTTCGCCGCGCTGCGGTTCAGGCGTGGGAACGGTGGCCGCGCGAAACGCGTCCAGTCTCGGGGCAGTCAGTTCGATCGCTTTCATGTCTCACTCCGGTTGATGGGCCGATTGACGGGCCGGGATTGAGTGAAACTAGCTGCTGCGCTATTGGTATATAATCCTTGGCTTTTACATTTGAGCTCTGCGCCAGATGCAGCAATCGCACGAACCGGCAGCATTGGCCGAAATGGCCGCCTTCGCGGCAATCGCCGAAGCACGCTCCTTCACCAAGGCGGCGGCTCGCATCGGCCGCGACGCAACGATCCTGTCGCGGCGCCTTGCCTCCCTGGAAGAGCGGTTGGGCGTGCGCCTGCTGCACCGGACGACGCGAAGCGTGTCGCTGACCGAGGCGGGTTCGGAGTTCCTCGTCCGCATCCGCGCTATCCTGGCCGCCGTCGACGAAGCCGAGGCTGTCGCGTCGGCGCATGCCGGCGGCGGGCCGCGCGGCGTGCTGCGGCTGGCGCTGCCCGGCTCGTTCGGGCGCATGTGGATCGGCCCCCTGCTGCCACAGTTTCTCGCCGAATTTCCCGACGTCCGTATCGAGGCCGAGTTCTCCAACCGCTTCGTCGATCTCGTCGCCGAGAATTTCGATGTTGCCGTTCGTCTCGGCGCGCTGGAGGATTCGCGGCTGGTGGCGCGCAAGGTCGCGACACGGCGGCGGCTGCTGTGCGCCGCGCCGTCCTACCTCGCCCGCCGGGGCACGCCGGCTGCGCCGGAAGCGCTGCTGGAACACAGCTGTCTCGGCTTCTCAGGCTTCCAGACCTTTCCGGCCTGGGAGATGACCGACACCACGGGCCGCCGCGTCAGTATCGAGGTCTCCGGCCCGCTGGTCACCGACGACGCCGAGGTCCTGGTCGAAGCCGCCGTGCAAGGCGTCGGGCTGATGATGAGCACGGATTGGCTGGTCGGACGCGAGCTCGCCGACGGCCGGCTGGTGCCAGTGCTGGAGGACTGGACCCTTGCCGACGAAGGGGCCGTCTATGTCGTCATGCCTTCGGCCAAGGGGCAAGCCGCCAAGACACGTGCCTTCGCCGACTGGATCGGCAAACGCTTTGCGCCGGTCCCGCCGTGGCAGAGGTGAGGGTGCTGATCTCCCCACGAGGGAGATTATGCGCTCCTCCCTCACTTCCCGCCCTGCTTGATGAAATGACCGAGCAGATCCATTGGCACCGGAAACACGACCGTCGACGAGCGCTCGCCGGCGATGTCATGGAGAGCCTCGAAATAGCGTAGCTGCATGGCTTGCGGTGCTTCGGCCAGCATCTTGCCAGCCTCGACGAGCTTTGCCGCCGCCTGTTGTTCGCCGTCGGCATTGATCACTTTCGCACGCCGCAGCCGTTCCGCCTCGGCCTGCTTGGCGATGGCGCGGACCATGTTCTCGTTGAGGTCGACATGCTTGATCTCGACATCGGAGACCTTGATGCCCCAGGCATCGGTGCGCTGGTCGAGAATCTCCTGGATATCGCTGTTGAGCTTGTCACGTTCGGCCAGCATTTCATCGAGCTCATGCTTGCCGAGCACCGAGCGCAACGTGGTCTGTGCCAACTGGTTGGTGGCGGTCATGAAGTCTTCGACCTGGATCACCGCCCGCTCGGCGTCGACGATACGAAAATACAGCACCGCGTTGACCTTCACCGAGACGTTGTCACGCGAGATCACGTCCTGCGGCGGCACGTCCTGGACCACCACTCGCAGGTCGACCTTCACCATCTGCTGCACGAAGGGGATGAGGATGATAAGGCCGGGGCCCTTGACCCCGGTGAAGCGGCCGAGCGTGAAGACCACCCCGCGCTGATATTCCCTCAGGACGCGAATGGCCGCGGATAAGAACATGACCACGACGAGCGCTGCTGCCAGATAGGCCACATAACCGATGATCATTGCCTTGCTCCATCGCTTCCCACATTGCGGCGCCGTATCGTCAGCACAAGACCCCTGACATCAGCCACCTCGACGCTGTCGCCCACCGCAAGCGGTTCGTCGGCTTTTGCCCGCCAGCGCTCGCCCCGGGCGAGCACGTGGCCCTCGCTGCCCTGCCAGTCGAGAATCTCCGCCGGCAGCCCCTGCATGGCCTGTGCGCCAACACGCGGAACGTTCTTGCGGGCCGCCCACAGATAGCTGCCGGTCAACAGCGCCAGGCCGAGCGTCAGGACGGCGGCGGTGCCGATAACGGCCCACGACATCTCGAAGCCGGGCCCCTCGATCTTGAGCAGCATGGCAGCGCCCAGCAGAAACGCAGCCACGCCTCCCAGCCCAAGGACCACTGTCGGGTTCAAGGCTTCGACGACGAGAAAGATGATGCCAAGCAGCATCAAGGCAAGGCCGGCATAGCTGATCGGCAGGAGATTGAGCGCATAGAGGCCGAGCAGAAGGCAAATCGTGCCGATCACGCCAGGCGCGACCGCGCCCGGGCTCGTGAATTCGAAGACGAGGCCATAGACGCCGACCAGCATCAGGATGACGGCGATATTTGGGTCCGTGATGACGGCGAGAAGCCGGATGAGCCAGCCTGGTTCGAGCGTTTCAACCGGCAGCCCTTTCGTCGCCAATGCCTCTTTCTTGCCGGCGATCTCGACGGTCCGGCCGTCGGCCAGTTGAAGCAACTCGGTGGTGTCGCGGGCGACGAAGTCGATGACATGCTCCTGCAGCGCCGCGCCGGCCGACAGGCTGGCCGCCTCGCGCACGGCCTTTTCACCCCATTCGGCATTGCGCCCGCGCAATTCAGCCAGGCTGCGGATCAGGGCAACGGCGTCGTTCGTCGCCTTGGCGATCATCGCATCGCCCGCGGGTGCGTTCTTCTTGTCCTTGTCCGCCTCCGGGCCATCGTTCTTGTCGCCGGGAAACGATGGCAGCGGCCCGCCCATCTCGATCGGCGTTGCCGCGCCCAGATTGGTGCCGGGCGCCATCGCCGCTACATGGGTAGCGTAGAGGATGTAGGTTCCGGCGCTCGCCGCGTGCCCGCCGGCGGGCGCGACATAGCCGATGACGGGAACCGGCGAGGCGAGGATAGCGGCGATCATCTCGCGCATGCTGGTAACCAGCCCGCCGGGCGTGTCCATCTGCAGGATGAGAGCCTGGGCGTTTCGGTCCGCGGCCACCGCCAGCGCTTCCTCGAGCTGCCTGGCACTCGCCGGACCGATGGCGCCGTCGATCTCGACGCGCAACACAATTTTCTCCCGGCCGTTCGCCTCTCCGGTTGCGGAAGAGGGACAAACGGCCGCAGCAGCCACGAAAGCCGCGGCAAGCAGGACCGCACGCGCGAGTTTCACGCTCAAAGCTCCATATCTAGGATATGGGCTGGATTTTGCCGAAATCCATGAGAACGCTCATCAAACCGGCCTGGGTGCGGGGTGATGCTTCGCTCTGTCCTTCAGGCCCGAAGCAGCGCCAGCTCTTCGGCGGTCAGATGGCGTGTCTTGCCCTTGGCGAGGTCGCCGAGCTGCAATGGGCCGATCGCAACGCGCACCAGGCGCAGCACCTCGATATCGTGGGCGCCGAGCAGCCTTCGGATATGGCGGTTGCGGCCCTCGTCGAGCACGATCTCCAGCCAAGGGTGCCGCCGCGCAACAGCTCGATCGAGCGGGCCGTCAGCAAGTCGCCGTCGACTGTCGCGCCGGCGCGCAACCGCGCCAGCATGGCCTCGTCGGGCAGGGCGCCGATCTGCACGTGATAGGTCTTGGCGACATGCGAGGCGGGGTCGAGCAGGCGCTGCGCGAAGCGCGTGTCGTTGGTCATCAACAGCAGGCCTTCGCTGGCCTTGTCGAGGCGGCCGACCGGCGAGACGAAGGGCAGGTCGAGGCCTGCCAGGCAATCATAGACGGTGCCGCGGTCCTGCGGGTCGTCGCGGGTGGTAACCAGGCCGCGCGGCTTGTTGAGCATCAGATAGACCTTGCGCTCGGCGGCGACGCGGCGGCCGTCGACCTCGATGCGGTCGCGGCCGGGATCGACGCGCATCGCGCCGTTGCGCACGATCTTGCCGGCGACCCGCACGCGCCCCTCGGCAACCAGAAGCTCGGCCTGCTTGCGCGAGCACAGGCCAAGCTTCGACAGCGCGCGGCACAGGCTGACGCCGGGAGGCTGGGTCCCGGGGGCAGGGCGTTGCCGGGCAATGTTCGGTCGCGGCGACATGGCGTTGCCTGTGGATTCTTGTATACGAGCATCCCACTATAGCCGGCCGCCGGCTATGTCCACGGAAGGGAACTGCATGTCTTTTGCATCGTGCGCAGCAGCTGCGAGGACTTGCATGAAAACAGCCATTCGCCTTTGCCTGCTGCTCGCCTCTCTGCTGACCTCGCCGGCGCATGCCGGCTGGCAGGCGGTCGAAAAGGTCGAGACCTATGCCATCTCAGGGCAATCCGGGCCGGAGCTCTATGCCTCGATCGGCGGCCGCGGGCCGCTGTTCGGCGAGCGCCGCGTCATCGCGCATACCAATTTCAAGCTGACCTGGGTGAGGGACTACCAGCCGCAAGGCGACGCCTGCGTGCTGGTGTCGGCGCGGCCGAAGCTGATCATCACCTACACCTTGCCGAAGCCGGCCGCGCGGCTGCCGGGCACAATCCAGAAGAACTGGGGCGTTTTCGCAGCCGGCCTCGCCGCCCACGAGAAGGTGCACGGCGCCAGCATCATCGACATGGTGCACAAGATCGAGGCGGCCACCATCGGCCTGACCGTCCCCGACGACCGCGGCTGCAGCAAGATCAGGACCGAAGTGACGAAACGGCTCGCCGGAATTTCTCAGGCACAGCGGCAGGCGAGCCGCGATTTCGACCGGGTCGAATTCGGCCCGGGCGGCAAGCTGCGGCAGCTTGTGTTCACGCTGATGACCGGGGAATGATGCTGCGGGGCGGCGCAGGGCACCATATCTGTCGGCCAAGCTCATGCCTGCTCGGTCGGATAAAGCGTCAGGATGTTGACGTTGACCCGTGGCGGCTGCGTTACCGCGTACAGGATGGCGGCGGCGATGTCCTCGCTTTCCAGCTGCTCCATGTCGCCAAGCCTTAGCTCGACCGCCTGGCGCACATCGGCGCGCATATTCTGGGTGAACTCGGTCTTGACGGCGCCAGGCTCGATGCATGTCACGCGGATGCCGTCCTTGCCGATCTCGCGGCGAAGCGATTCCGCCATCGCGCTTACCGCGTGCTTGGTGCCGGAATAGACCACCGAAGGGTGGATATAACGGCCGGTGCCGGAAGAAACGACGACGATGTGGCCGGCGCCTTGCCGTTGCATCGACGGCAGCGCCGCATGGATCGGATAAAGCAGGCCCAGAATGTTGACGTCGACCATCCGGCGGTATTCTTCCGGCGTCGTATTGCGGAACGGCGCGGCGACGCCGACGCCGGCAACTGCAAGCAGAATGTCGAGCCGGCCGTACTCCTGCAGGACCCGTTCGACCATCGCCGTGGCTTGCGCTTCGTCGGTGACGTCGACGGCAATCGGCAGCGCGGTGCTGCCGGTCTCACGGATCCGCCTCGCCAGATCGTCCAGGCGCTCAGTGCGCCGCGCGGCAATCGCCAGCGTGGCGCCCTCGGCCGCCAGCGCCAAGGCGGTGGCCTCGCCGATGCCGGAGGAGGCGCCCGTCACCAAGGCGATCTTGCCGCTCAGTTTTCCTGTCTGCATCGTTTTCTCCTGACGCTTTGGATACGCCCTGAAGCTAGGGCGCAGACATTCTGGGAACAATGCTGGGAGTTCTTGGGCATGATACGCCGCAGCGCCGCATCCCGCGGAGTACCCCAAGGCATGCGGGACAGCGCCCTCCAGCAAGCCCATGTCTGCGCAATTTTCCTTGAGCGAACGAGCGGGGCTTGACGCGACTGGAGGTGTTGCGTCTTGATATGGGGCTGCGGGGCTTCGCATGAAAACAGCTGATCGACTATGTCTGCGGGTGGCTTGTTTGCATGCGACGCGCTTGCATGCAGCACCGCGATCCTCTGGCGACCGACCGGGCTGAGCGCAAGATGAAGGTCCTCGTCGTCTATTGCCATCCCTGCACCGACAGCTTCAACGGCGCCGTGCGCGATACGGTGCTGGAGACGCTTGCCGAAAGGGGGCATCAGGTCCACCTGCTCGATCTCCATGCGACCGGCTTCGATCCAGTCATGCGCACGCAGGAATGGCGCGGTTACCACGACAAGGCGGCGAACCTGCAACCGGTCCACGAACATGCGCAGGAGCTGATCTGGGCCGAGGCGGTCGTCTTCATTTACCCGACCTGGTGGTATGGCGTGCCGGCGATGCTGAAAGGCTGGCTGGAGCGTGTGCTGGTGCCGGGCTTCGCTTTCGAGATGCCGACCGCACGACGCGGTCCGCGGCCCAAATTGCGGCACATACGCCGGGTGGTGGCGATGACCACATGCGGTGCCACGCCGCTGATGTCGTGGATCATGGGACAGCCCGGCCGGCGAACCCTGCTGCGCGGCTTCCGCTCCGTCTGCCATCCGCTGTGCCGGACCAAATTCCTGGCGCTCTACCGGATGGACAGCGTCTCGGCCGCCGGACGCCAGGCGCATCTGCAGCGGGTCAGGAAAGCGGTTGCCGGTTTTGGCCGCGCTGATGCCATTGCCGCCACGGTGCCTGGCTGATTTGGTCGAGCGAGCCGCCGAGCGCAGCGGGCATCGCTTCGATGTGTCGGATACGATCAGTTGTACAAGTCGGCGCCGCCCCTCATCGCCCTGCCGGGCACTTCTCCCCGTATAGTGACGGGGAGAAGGGGCTGGCCGCAGCGTTGGCGTCGTTTCTGCACCGCCGATGTTTGGCGAAATCACCGATGACGAGGCCCCTCTCCCCGTCACTATACCGGGAGAGGATGCCGGCAGGCAGGTGAGGGGCAACGCAAACGCTTAGAGGGCGAATTCAAAACTGAGAGATTGCCTTGGGTCGCTGGCAGAGGCGCGTTGACTCTCTTCGCCATTTCTGGAATCCTGGAATTATGGACAAGACACTCGCCCTTTCGGCGCTTGCCGCGCTCGGCCAGGAAACCCGGCTGGACGTTTTTCGCCTTTTGGTGCGGGCTGGAGCCGACGGCGTGCCGGCGGGCGAGATCGCTTCGCGGCTCGCCGCGTTCCCGAATACGATGTCGGCCCATCTCAAGATCCTGTCGCATGCCGGCCTGGTGCGGACCGAACGGGAGGGCCGCAGCGTGCGCTATTTCGCCGATATGGCCGGCTTTCGCGATCTGCTGGCCTACCTGATGGAGGACTGCTGCAATGGCGCGCCGGAACTTTGCCAGCCTGTGATCCAGGCTGTGACCTGCAACTGCTAGAAGGGAGGTGCGCGATGAGCGAGCCATACAATGTTCTTTTTCTCTGCACCGGCAATTCGGCAAGGTCGATTCTCGCCGAGGCGATCCTGAACCGCGTCGGCGCAGGCAAGTTCAAGGCCTATTCGGCTGGATCGCATCCGAAGGGAGAGGTTCATCCCTATGCCCTTCAGCTTTTGAAAAGCCTCAACTACGACACGTCGTTCGCCCGTTCGAAAGACTGGCAAGAGTTTGCGGAGCGGGGTGCCTCAGAGATGAATTTCGTCTTCACGGTCTGCGACAATGCCGCCAACGAATCATGTCCGGTCTGGCCCGGGCAACCGATGACGGCGCATTGGGGCGTACCTGATCCTGCAGCCGTCGAAGGCACCGAGGCGGAAAAGCATCTCGCCTTCGCCGAAGCCTACCGCATGCTCAACAACCGAATTTCGATCTTTGTCAGCCTGCCGATCAATGCGGTCGACAGACTTGCGCTGCAGAAGCGCCTCGACGAGATCGGCCGCAATCTGCCGAAGGCCGGCTGAGGTGGTTCAGCTTTCCCGGCGCCTTGTTGCCGAGGCCCTCGGCACGGCTCTGCTGGTCGCCACCGTGGTCGGTTCCGGCATCATGGCTGACAGGCTGAGCAACGATGTCGCCGTCTCGCTGCTCGGCAACACCTTGCCGACCGGGGCGATCCTGGTCGTGCTCATCACCATATTCGGGCCGATCTCCGGAGCGCACTTCAACCCGGCGGTGACGCTGGTGTTCGCGCTTCGGCGTGAAATCGAAACGAATGCAGCGCTGGCCTACGTCGCCGCCCAGATTGCCGGCGGCATCGCTGGAACGTTCCTGGCGCATGCAATGTTCGAATTGCCGATCCTGGAAGTGTCGGCGACGGTGCGGACCGGAGGCGGCCAATGGATTGCGGAGCTGGTCGCCGCCTTCGGGCTGGTCTTCACCATTCTTGCCGGCCTGCGTTCCCGCCCGGATTCTATCCCTTGGCTGGTTGGGCTCTATATCACCGCCGCCTATTGGTTCACCGCGTCGACATCCTTTGCCAATCCGGCCGTCGCCATCGCCCGTGCGTTCTCCAACACTTTTGCCGGGATCCGCCCCACCGATCTGCCGGGCTTCATCGCCGCCGAGCTTTTGGGCGCGTTGCTCGCCGTGGCATTGGCAGGGTGGCTGCTCGCCCAACCGAAACCAGTCGGACAGATGAAAGCTGCGCAATGACCGTCACCATCTACCACAACCCCGATTGCGGCACCTCGCGCAACACGCTGGCCATGATCAGGCAGTCCGGCGAGGAGCCGGAGGTGATCGAATATCTGAAAACCCCGCCGTCGCGCGAAAAGCTCGTCAAACTGATCGCAGCGATGGGCATGACGCCGCGCCAATTGCTGCGCGAAAGGGCACGCCTTATGCCGAGCTTGGCCTGGGCGACCCGAAGTGGAGCGATGACGAGATCCTCGATTTCATGCTGGCGCATCCGATCCTGATCAACCGGCCGATCGTGGTGACGCCGCTCGGCACCATGCTCGCCCGACCCTCCGAAGCGGTGCTCGATATCCTGCCCAAGCCGGATATCGGCCCGTTCACCAAGGAGGACGGCGAGGTCGTCGTCGACACCAGCGGCAAGCGCGTCGCCTAGAGTATTTCGACATTTCTCGAAATTTGCTTTGACGCCACGACGGATCGCGCCTACCTATTTCGATGAAACTCGAAATAATAAAGCTTTGAAGCCATGAAACCAGTCGATCACGCAGGGTCCCTGCCAAACATAGATATGGAGCAACTCCCGGCGATCGATGCCTCTGCGCTGTTCGATGTGGCCGCCTCGGCCCACAAGCCTCGGATCTTGATGCTCTACGGCTCCTTGCGCGAGCGTTCCTACTCCCGCATGGCCACTGAGGAAGGCGCACGTATCTTGACCTGGCTTGGCGCTGAAGTCCGCATCTTCAACCCTGCCGGTTTGCCGCTGCCGGATTCGACGCCCGCCGATCACCCCAAGGTGAAAGAGCTGCGTGAGCTGTCGCTTTGGTCCGAAGGTCAGGTCTGGTGTTCGCCCGAACGTCACGGTTCAATGACCGGTATCATGAAATCGCAGATCGACTGGCTGCCATTGTCGTTGGGCTCGGTGCGTCCCACCCAGGGCCGGACGCTTGCCGTCATGCAGGTTTCCGGCGGCTCACAAAGCTTCAATGCCGTCAACCAACTGCGTATCCTGGGCCGCTGGATGCGCATGTTTACCATCCCGAACCAATCGTCGGTGGCAAAGGCATTCAACGAATTCGAGGCGGCCGGGCGCATGAAGCCCTCGCCCTACTACAACCGCATAGTCGACGTGATGGAGGAGCTGATGAAATTCACGCTTCTTCTGCGCGACCGGTCGGCCTATCTCACCAACCGTTATTCCGAACGCGTCGAAAGCGCGGAAGAGCTTGCCAGACGGGTAAACCAGCGGTCGATTTGAGGCAGACGATTGGCGCAAACGAGGACGGCGGTTGCCCGGTTATTCGATAATGTTCGAAATAAAAGTTGACGCCCTGTCTTCTTGGAAGTATGGCATTTCCATGAAACTCGAAAAAGCAGCCTCGCAACTGGAAGCCCTCGGCAGCCCGACGCGGTTGCAGCTCTATCGGACGCTTGTGCGGGCGGGCGATGAAGGCCTGCCGGTCGGGCGCATCCAGGACAGGCTCGGCATCGCTGCCTCGACGCTGTCGCATCACCTCAAGCGGCTGGTCGACACCGGCCTGGTGACACAGGAGCGGCAGGCGACGACGCTGATCTGCCGGGCCAACTATCCCGCCATGAATGGGCTCATCGGATACCTCGCAGATGAATGCTGCGCCGACGCCACCTGTGCGCCGGCATCGGCGGAAGCGACGGCCAAGACGCCAGCGTGATTTTTTTGGCAGTTTAATTCGAAATTACCGGATGGATGGAAGGTATGGAAATGATCGAAAAACTCCCCGTCGCGGTGATCGGCGCCGGGCCGGTCGGCCTGGCGGCAGCGGTCCACCTCATCGCGCAAGGTATTCCTGTCAAAGTCTACGAAGCCGGCAATACGGTTGCATCCAACCTCAGGGATTGGGGCCATGTTCGGGTGTTCACGCCTTGGCGCTATTGCGTCGATCAGGCGGCCAGAAACCTGCTCGAGGCGCATGGCTGGCGGATGCCGGAGCCTGAGGCATTCCCGACCGCGAACGACCTCGTCGCGGATTACCTCGAGCCGCTTGCAAAGCTTCCGCAATTGTCGCCGTCGATCGAAACCGGTGCCCGGGTCGTCGGCATCTCGCGCTGGGGCGCCGACAAGGTGCTGAGCAAGGAACGCGAAAACCGGCCGTTCATGCTGGTGGTCGAAACCGCCAGCGGCACGCGGCGCGACAGCGCCCGCGCCGTCATCGATGCTTCGGGAACCTGGCAGATGCCGAACCCCCTCGGCGCCGGCGGAATTCATGCCGTAGGCGAAGCGCAATTTGCAGATCGCATCGCCTACGGCATCCCCGATATTCTCGACCGCGACCGCAGCCTTTATGCCGGCAAGACGACGCTGGTCGCCGGCTCCGGCCATTCAGCCGCCAACGCCTTGCTGGATCTCGCCAGGCTGGCGGATATGGAGCCCGGCACGGCCTTCATCTGGACAACGCGCGGCACCGACCTGGTGCGCATCTATGGCGGCGGCGATGCCGACCAATTGCCGGCACGCGGCGAACTCGGCGCCGAAGTGCGCGAACTCGCCGAGAGCGGCGGCCTCAGACTGGTGACGGGCTTTGCGGCTGTTTCGATCCGCGATGCCGACGGCCGGCTGGTCGTCGAAGGCCAGACCAAGGACGGCTTGCAGCGGATTGGCCCGGTCGACCGCATCATTGCCGCGACCGGACAGCGCCCCGATCTGTCGCTGACGCGCGAGCTTCGGCTTGAGCTCGATCCGTGGCTGGAAAGCGTCAAGGCACTGGGACCGTTGATCGATCCCAACGAGCATTCCTGCGGCGACGTGCCGCCGCACGGCCATCGCGAGCTCAGCCATCCCGAGCATGGGTTCTATACGGTCGGCATCAAGAGCTATGGCCGCGCACCGACCTTCCTGCTGCTGACCGGGTATGAGCAGGTCCGCTCCGTCGCCGCGGCGATCGCCGGCGACATGGTGGCCGCCGACAATGTCCAGCTCGTGCTGCCGGAGACCGGCGTCTGCACCGTGCCGCGGATCGGCATTGCCGACACGGGCTGCTGCGGCGGTCCGGCGCCGGTAGCGGTGGATGCCTGCTGTGTCGCCGATGCCGAAGCAAAGGCGATCGGCAAAAGCGGCTGTGGCTGCGGCGTCGCCGCATGAGCCTTCTGGCGCCTTCGCCCACCATCCTGCGCAGCCGCGGCGCAATCATCACCGCGCTTGGCCTGACGCAGATCATGGCGTGGGGATCTTCCTACTATCTTCCAGCGGTCATTGCGCCGGCGGTCTCCTCCGATACCGGCTGGCCGCTGGCATGGGTTGTCGGCGGCCTGTCTCTCGGCTTGCTCACGGCAGGATTGATCTCGCCGCGCGTCGGGTCGTCGATCGAGCGGCATGGCGGCCGCAGCGTTCTGGCGTTCAGCGCCGCATGCATCGGGCTCGGCCAGATCGGGCTGGCTCTCGCCCCTAATCTTGCGGCCTATATCGCAGCCTGGCTGGTCATCGGACTGGGCATGGGGGCTGGGCTCTACGATGCCGCTTTCGCGACGCTTGGGCGCCACTACGGCCACGGCGCGCGCTCCGCCATTACCACGCTGACGCTGTTCGGCGGTTTTGCCAGTACGATCTGCTGGCCGATTTCGGCCTGGCTTCTTGGGGAGGTCGGCTGGCGCGGCACCTGCCTGGCCTACGCTGTCTTTCAGCTGGTGATTGCGCTTCCGCTCTATCTCGTGATCCTGCCCCGCGAGGCGCCGCAACCGGCAGTCGGGCCAGGATTGCCGGTCGGGCCAGGATTGAAAGAGGTGACGCCGGCCGGCGAAGGCAATCCCGATCCGTCGATCATCATCGTTCTGGCCGCCACCCTTACGCTTGCGGCGGTGATCTCCTCGACGGTGTCGGTGCATCTGCTCACCATCCTGCAAGGCAGCGGCATGGCGCTGGCCGCGGCCGTCGGGCTCGGCGCGCTGGTCGGCCCGTCCCAGGTGGCGGCGCGCGCGATCGAGATGACCATCGCGCGCTACCACCATCCGATCCTGACCAAGTTCGCCTCGGTTACGTTTGTGGCGATCGGCGTTTCGGCGCTCTGGGCCGGCATGCCAATCATCCCGCTGGCGCTCGGCTTCTATGGCGCGGGCATCGGCCTGGAATCCATCGCGCGGGGGACGTTGCCGCTCGCGCTGTTCGGCTCGAACGGCTACGCGAAGCTGATGGGCCGCCTCGCCATGCCGAGCCTGATCGCCCAGGCGGCGGCACCCTCGGCCGGCGCATTGCTGCTGGAGCGCTTCGGCCCGCATGGGACGTTGGCCGCGCTTTCTGGTCTGGCGCTGGCCAACGTCATCCTCGCATGCGGCCTGGGCTGGCGGATGCTCCGCTGGCGGCAATCGCAGGTTCAAACCCGATAGGATTTCGACCCGCGTTCAGCGCCGTCAACTGGAGAGCGGGAGATCTTCCACGGGATCGACAAGGAAGGATGCGGCAATCAGATCGTCCGCATCGAGGCGCAGTGAGCCTTTGGCGCCGCCCATAATGGCGGCAACCTTTTGAAACGTCTTGATTTCGTGCTCGGTAATCTGGGCACTTTGCATTCTGGATTTGAGGTCAGCGACGCGCAGCCCCAAACTGGGGGACATTCCGATTTTACGGTTCGACATGGTAAGATGCTCCTCCCCGGCCCATGTTTGTTTTGCCACCCGCCGTTATTCGCATTTCCTCCGCCTGCCTAAATATGAGGCATCGCGAATACAGCGCCCGAACGCCCGATGCAAGGGAAGGTTCCGGCGCGCAGCGGTCACGAAATAATAACACGAAGGAAGCACGGCCGATGGTCGGGCCGAAGGTAGGACTTAGGTACGATGCCCCGCCGGACAGAGGGCTCCGGTGGCTTATCGGCTGGCGAGGACCATGCGGTTGCCTTCGCTGTCGCGAAACTCCGCCACCGTGCGCCCCGGCTGCCACGGCGCATCATGCGGTTCGGTGATGATTTCGACGCCGCCCGCCTTCAACGCCGCGCTCATTGCTCCGACATTTTCGTCGACCAGCACCAATACGGGCTCCGCGCCGGGGGCGTCGTCGGCGCGCCTGATGAAATGCAGGTTCGTCACGGCATGCGGAAATGCCAGCTCGATCCAGCGCCAGCCGCCGTCGCCCATCTTCTGGTCGGCCAGCACCTGACAGGCGAGATGCCTGGTGTAGAACGCCTTGGCGCGGTCCTGGTCGAACACCGGAAGCTCGGCAAACTGGATATGCATGGTCGTCTCTCCTGCTTGATGGCTGCCGCGCAGCCGCCCACGCGGGAAAGACGATGCGGGCAACCGAAAAGATTCTTCCACAAGGAGAATCTTTTCAGCGCAGCCGGTCGTCCTTCGTTCATACCAACCAGTCAGGAGACGACGATGGACTACGCGCTCATTCGATACGGTGTGAACCAAGCCGACCTGGAAGATAACCGCGCGCTGGTCGAAAAAGTGTTCGAAGCACTGGGCGAGGCGGCACCGCCGACGGTGCGCTATCTCGTGCTCGAGCTGGACGACGGCTCGTTCGTCCACATCGTCGGCCAGGACGGCGATTCGTCGGCGCTGACCGGGCTTGCCGCCTTCAAGGCATTTGCGGAAAACCACGCCGAACGCCGTTCGACCCCGGCAATGCGATCGCCTGTCAAAGTCATCGGCAATTACCGTATGCTGGCGGGTCAGAAGGCGGGATAGCGCCTGCCATGCCGCTCGCGCAGAAATGGGATGCTACGCCGAAAATGAACAGGGCGACGTTGGAGGCGATGCTCGTCGGGTTGCGGCCAAGGCTGCATCGCTACTGCGCGCGCATGGCCGGCTCGGTGATCGACGGCGAGGACATCGTCCAGGAGGTGCTGATCAACGCGCTGCAGGCGATCGACGGCGGTGCGATGGTCGAACGGCCGGAGCAATGGCTGTTTCGCATCGCCCACAATGCCGCGCAGGATCATCTGCGGCGGCGCAATCGGGAAAGGTCGCGCATGACCGAGGCCGACATGAGCGTCATCGAGGATCCCTCCGGCAGCGCCGACAGCCGGCTCGCCGCCCAGACCGGCCTGCGCGCCTTCATGCAGCTTTCGGTGCCGCAGCGCAGCGCCGTGATCCTGGTCGACGTGCTCGGCCTCAGCCTGCATGAGACCTGCGAAGTGACCGGCGCGACGCTCGCCGCCACCAAGGCCGCGCTGCATCGCGGGCGGGCGCAGCTCAAGCTGCTGGCGCTGCAGCCCGAGCAGGCGCTCGCGCCGAAGCTCGACGCCGATGACGAGCGCCGGCTGCGGCGCTATGTCGACCTGTTCAACGCGCGCGACTTCGACGCGGTCAAGGCACTGATCGCAGAGGACGTCCGGCTCGAAGTCGTCAACCGCGTCCGCCTGCGCGGCAAGGCCCAGGCGTCGACCTATTTCGGCAATTACGACCGTATCAGCGACTGGGCATTGTCACTCGGCTTCGTCGACGGCAGGCCGGCGATCCTTATCCGCGACCCGCAGGCGGCCGACGGCACCGTGCGCGGCTTCGTGCTGGTTGAATGGGCGGGCGATGAAATCATCCAGATCCGCGACTTCCGCTATGCACCGTGGTGCCTGGTCGATGCGGAAATCAGGGCCGTGGAGAGGTGAGGCGAGCGCTGGAAATGGTGCGGAAATGGCGCGCGGAGGCGACAGGGCCAAGGTTGCGCCACCGGACAAGTCTGCCATCGCCTCGATCACTAAGCTGAGGGGCTCGCTTCCGATTTCGGGAGCGGTATCGTCGCGAAGAGGATCTACGGCCCACACCCGTCATGCTCGATACAGAGCGGCGCCAGCTTTCGGATCAGGCAGCCTCCTCCTGGGTGACCCAAACGCAATTGCCACATGGCAGCAAGTTCTTAGAGCGGTTCCGGTTCTCCTGGAACCGGTAACTCGCTCTAACTATCTGTTTTGCCGCATCTATTTGGCTGCAAAATTCGCTAGCCGATACGCACGCGGCGCGTCACCTGGCCATTGCTTTCCCAGTATGTGTGTTTCTTGGCAATCAAGGGATCGTCCATCGCCGGTTGAATTTGTCCCGTGGTGCTGACCGCGCGCGAGGTCACCGTGTGTTCTCCAGGAGAGGGATTTGCCCAATCCAGGGACCAAATTTTCCAGGCGTGTTCTGCCTCCTCACTGTGGTCAATGGTCGCTGGTGCCCAAGGCCCCTGATCGATTTGCACTTCGACCCGTTCGATCGGCGCCCCCCAGGCTGCTCCAATGATGGAGTAATCTGAATCTTTCCGGGTAACCTTCGCGGGCGCGGACTTTATCAGCGCTCGCCCGACCGAAGTCTCGGCCCATACGGTCTCGCCGTTGTGGTCCTCCTCCCGGATGGTGACATAGTCACGGGCCATCAGAAGGCTCATGAACCGCGTATCGCGAACCTCGATGCGTTTTAGCCACTTGACGTTGGCGATCCCGTACCAGCCTGGAGCAATGAGCCGTACCGGGAAGCCATTGGCCGCCGGCAAGGCGGCTCCATTCATTTCATAGCAGAGGAGATTGTCGGGGTTCATCGCGTCGGCGAGCGACATGCTACGAGCGAAGTTCTGCTTCATTTTTACGTCGCGTATCGGGATCTCGCCTGTGTCGGTACCGAAAAAGACGACCTCGATGCCCTTCTCCAGAACACCGGCTTCCTCGAGGATCGGGGCGAGCGGCGTCCCTGCCCAACGGGCATTGCCGATGCCGCCGGTGAAAAAGGGAAACCCGTGATTGCCCGAGCACTCCACTGTGAAAACGACCTCCTGCCGCGGTCGCGCCCTGATGTCGGCGAGCGTTAACTCCAAGGGCTTCTTGACCAGGCCTCCGATCTCCATCGACCATGTCTTCTCGTCGATCGTTGGTCGGTTGAAATGCGAGATGCTGAAGAACTTGTCATTTGGCGTTATCCAGCTGTCCAAATCCTCCCAGACAAGCTGCTTCTGGATACCTACCGGATCGGGATTTTCGGCCGGCTGATCCAGCCACCGAATAACTTCCTCGCTCGGCCGTGTTGGAAAAGCGTAAGCCCGACGCGAGGTATAGAGAGCAGCAATTGCGGCAAGAGCCGCGCTTCCTTGAACAAGAAGTTCTCTGCGCTGAAAATCAGGCATGTTGTTTACCTCCCAGTTGATCCGGAACGGGCTGCAACGTGCCTTAGGCCGTAGCCTGATCACGGATAGGCGACACAATGTGAGGTCTGCCCATCCGGAAGTATCCGGATAGGTCAGACAATCACCGACGCAAGTCAGGCATGTGAAGCGTTGGACGAAACTCTGGCTCGCGTTTCGCATGCCAAGAGTGCGCCTTTGAGAAGGAAGTGTCCACAACTTGGACGGGACATGATGATGATTGCGGCATTCCATGCCGATTTCCGGTCCTGCCAAATCCTTGCTGCTCGGATCGCTGCCGAACGCCCCTTCTGGGGTCATTTCCGGACCTTGGCGGGTTGCGCTCGGAAACGCTTGTTTCGACCCACGTCTGCCGTTCCGATATCGCCCCGCCATCTCCGGGGGGTATGTTCACCCAAATTCGACAAGAAACCGCATTGGCCTGCCGCCTCTTGTCGCGATCACTCTTGGCGCCACAGGATGGCGGCACGGCCGGCGCAGGTGTATGATGATGGTCTAATACTTCGCATCAGGGAGGACAGCATGACGTCTTGGGAAATCAAGGGACGGGAACTCGTCAATTGCACCTGCGAATATGGCTGCAACTGTCAATTCAATGCGCTGCCCGACAAGGGCCACTGCCATGCGGTGGCGGGCATCCAGATCGATGAAGGTCATCATGGCGAGACCGCCCTCGACGGCCTCCGGATCGCGGCGATCTTCAAATGGCCTGGCGCCATCCACGAAGGCCACGGTGAAGCCATCGCTTTCGTCGACGAGAGCGCAACCGACCGGCAGCGTGACGCGCTGCTGCGCATCATGACCGGCCAGGACACCGACCCGTTCGCAACGATGTTCGCCGTTTACGCCTCAACCGTGACAAAAATGAATGATCCGGTTTTCACCAAGATCGATCTCGACCTCGATATCGACGGCCGCAGGGGCCGCATCTTCGTCAAGGACTACATCGAAACGGTCGGCGAACCGATTCACAACAAGGTGACGGGCGCGGACTCGCGCGCTCAGATCGTGTTGCCGAACGGCTTCGAATATGCGGTCGCCGAGATCGGCAGCGCTTCAAGCACAACCAGCGGGCCGGTTCAGGTGAATATGAAGGACAGTTACGGCCAGTTCGCCCGGCTGCATCTCAACAATCACGGGGTGGTGCGAGCCTGACGCGCCGCATGGACGGTGGGTCGCCACTGGAACGGCTGCTCAGACGCGACCGCGTCATCACGATTGCGGGCGTGGCGGCGCTGTGCCTGCTGGGCTGGCTTTATATCGTCGCCGGTGCAGGGCTCGGCATGAATGCGTGGGAGATGACGAGGGTCGCGCTATTCCCCCACCAGCAAACCGCCGACATGACCTCCGATATGTCTGGCATGGATATGTCTGGCATGGACATGAGCGGGATGGACATGAGCGCGATGGCCATGGCGACCGAACCGCGGGTTTGGGGGGCCGCGATCTGGGCGCTGATGATTGCGATGTGGTGGGTCATGATGGTTGCGATGATGTCCCCGAGTGCGGCGCCGACTATCCTGCTCTATGCGCGCGTGCATCGCCATGCGCTCGCACAGGGCCAGATCCAGGACAAGCTCGCGCCCACCGGCGTATTCATGGCAGGCTATCTCCTGGTCTGGCTGGGGTTCTCCGTCGCGGCAGCTGCGTTGCATTGGCTGCTCGAACGCGAGGCATTCGTTACCGCGGCGACGATGAGTTCGCAGAGCCGCTGGCTTTCAGGCATCGTCCTGATCGCCGCGGGCCTGTATCAGCTCTCGCCGCTCAAGAACGCCTGCCTGTCGCATTGCAGGAAGCCGACGGCGTTCCTTTCCCGCCACTGGCGTCCCCACACACTTGGCGCGCTGCGTTTGGGCGCACTGCACGGGGCGTTCTGTGTCGGATGCTGCTGGATGCTGATGGCGTTATTGTTCGTGGGTGGCATAATGAATCTGGTGTGGGTTGCCGGGCTCGCTATTCTGGTGCTGGTTGAAAAGGTGTTTCCTGTCGGCCAGTGGGTTGGCCGGGCGGCCGGCATCGCCCTGATCGCCTGGGGCAGCGCAACGCTTTTGGTCTGACGACCAGGGCCGCCTCGAATGTCGCATTTGCAGGAAACGATCGCTCCTGGCGCCAAGTGCACCGCCCCAGCCAGGCCGGCTCACAACGCGTCGGGGCGGACCGGCGGTGACGTCAAGCTTACGCAGGCATTCAGGCGTCGAGGAACTTTGAATCCTGGCGTCCGTTTATCCGAATGTCGAGTATGAAGGGCTCCGCCATGAATGTCGGCGACGAAAGGACTGTATCCGTTTGGGCGAGAACCGAAGTAGCGTCTGATGCGGTTCCGCTCGAGCGGAGTGAACAGGTCGATGTCGTGGTCGTCGGATCTGGCATTGTCGGACTGTCGGTCGCCTACGAACTGGCCATCGCCGGGCAAAAGGTGGCGGTGCTCGATCGCGGCCGGATCGGAAGCGGCATGACGGCCCGCACCACCGCGCACCTGTCATCGATCTGCGATGACTATTTTTCGGAACTGATCAAATTGCGCGGCGAGGAACTGGCGCGGATTTACTATCAAAGCCAGTCGGCCGCTATTGACCGTATCCAATCGATCCTGGAGGCGGAGGGTATCGCGTGTGATTTCCGCCGCCTCGACGGTTTTCTGTTTCCGGCGTCGGGCAGGAAGGAATCCGTCATCGAGCGCGAACTGGACGCCGCCCGGAAAATCGGTGTCGGCGTCGAGAAAACCGCAGGCGTGCCGTTTGCAGGCTTTTCGGATGCACCGATCCTTCGCTACGCCAATCAGGCGACATTCCACCCGCTCAAATATCTCCGCGGGCTGGCTGCCGGCATCCGCGCGCACGGCGGCGCGCTTTATGCGGAGACCATCGTCGACAAGGTTGAGGAGACCGACAGCGGCGTGCGCGTAAGCACGGTCTCGGGCTTTGCCGTGTCTGCCAAATCGGCCGTTGTCGCCACCAACTCGCCGATCAACGATCGGGTCGCGCTCCATACCAAGCAAGCGCCCTATCGGACCTACGCGATGTCGTTCGAGATCGCGCGCGACGTTTTGCCGGATGGACTCTATTGGGACACGCTGGACCCCTATCACTACGTCCGTCTGCAGCCTGGCGAAGGCAAGACCGACTTTCTGATCGTCGGTGGTGAAGACCATAAAACAGGGCAGGCCGACGACGCCGACCACCGCTTCACGGCCCTGGCGGCCTGGATCAAAAAATTGGTGCCCGACATCGGCGCGGAAGCCAATCGATGGTCCGGGCAGGTGATGGAGACGGTCGATTATGCCGGATTCATCGGTCGTAATCCCGGTGATCGGCGAGTCTTCGTTGCTACCGGCGATTCCGGCCAGGGCATCACCCATGGGGTCGTGGCCGGCCTGTTGATTTCGGACCTGATTCTGAAGGGGGAAAGCCCCTGGCGGGAACTTTACGAACCCTCTCGCAAGACGGTACGGGCGATCGCCGATTATCTAGCGGAGAATGCGACAGCGATCAGGAGTTTTGCCGAGTATGTCGCGCCTGGTGAAATCGATTCCGCCGACAAGCTGCGGCCGGGGCAGGGCGCCATCGTCCGCGAAGGTCTTACCAAAGTCGCGGCTTTTCGCGACGAGGACGGCACGCTCTACAAACGCTCGGCCGCATGTACCCATGTCGGCTGCCACGTTCATTGGAACTCGCTGGAACGCTGCTGGGACTGCCCCTGCCACGGCTCGCATTTTGCCGTCGATGGCACGGCCTTGAACGGGCCGGCAGTATCGCCCCTGGCTCCTGTCGGATAATCTTTTTTCGCCCCGGCCGCGCAGCTCACAGCTCCTTTTCGGCGAGCTCGCGAAACGCGTCGGGAACGGACCGCGACAGTCCGAGCGCGACCGAGGCGTAGCCGACCGCCTCCCAGCCGAAACGATCGCGGATCTTGTCGACGGCGCGATCTGCGGTCCAGCGCGCCGCGCCCCTCCTGGTGCCGGGGCGGCGGCGGTCGTCGTCGAGCCCAAGCGGCAGTTCCAGTTGCAGGCCGGCATGCTGCTCCAGATGCGAGACGGCGATCGCCAGCAGCGAGATGGTTTTTTCGTGCGGATGGTCGATGAGCACCTTGCGCACCAGCGCCTCGGCGATCTCGGCCAGCATGGCGGTTGCCGAAATCGGCTGGTCGAGCGTGATCGAGCGCGTCACCGAGCGCAGGTCGGCAAAGCGGACACGAACCGTCACCGTGCGGCCGGGCCGGGATTTCGCCCGCAATCTTGTGGCGACCCTATCGGCCAGATGCAGCAGCGCAGGCACGAAGACCTGCTCCTCGGCCGGTTTTCGGCCGAGCGCCGATTGCGCGCCGGCCGAGCGCGCCCGGCGCTGCGTCTCCAGCTTGCGCGGATCGCGGTTCCACGCCAGCGCGTTGAGTTTCTCTCCCGCCGCCGGTCCGAGCAGGCGCTCCAGCGCGCCATTGTTGGTCTTCGCCAGCTCGCCGATGGTGTTGACGCCGATGCCGGCCAGCCGCTCCCTGGTGACCGGGCCGACACCCCACATCAGCTCGACCGGCAGGTGGTGCAGGAACTCCAGCTCGTGGCGCGGATCGACCACCACCAGCCCGTCGGGTTTTGCGACCTGTGAGGCGATCTTGGCCAGATGCTTGGTGCGGGCTACGCCGACCGAGATCGGCAGGCCGAGCTCGGCCCACACGCGGTGGCGGATCTTGCCGGCGATCTCGGCCGGCGAGCCGAACAGGTGGGTGCAGCCGGCGACGTCGGCAAAGGCCTCGTCGATGGAAATCCGCTCGACCACCGGCGTGAAATCGCCGAGCACCTTGATCGCTGCATCGCCCAGCCGCTGATAGTCCTTGAAATGGCCGCCGACGAAAATGAGTTGCGGGCAGAGTTCCCGCGCCCGCCGTCCCGGCATGCCGCCGCGCACGCCGAACGCCTTGGCTTCATAGGATGCGGCGAGCACTACCCCGCCGCCGACGGCAATCGGCTTGCCGCGCAAGGCCGGGTCGAGCAGTTGTTCGACCGAGGCATAGAAGGCATCCAGATCCGCGTGGAGGATGTTGGCTTCCATCCGGCCCGTTCGCCCGCGGCGGTTCGAACGCCGCCTTGTCTAGAGTTTTGATGAGAACATAAAGAGAACATTGTGGGCGGATTGTCAAGCGGCGCGGAGGGCAGGTGAAGGGCAATTGTTTCAGTTTGGCGCCCTCTGTCTGCCTGCGTTCCAGCGTTGGTGGTTGGCGAAAGTCGAAGCAACATCCAATCTCCCCCCTTGCGGGGGAGATGTCCGGCAGGACAGAGGGGGGTGGGACGGATCGCCAACTTCGACTTCAGTTGTTGCCAACTCGAATCAGCCTGAGGGTTTGGCTCCGATTGGTTGACAGGTCGGAGGGACAGCACCCCCCTCTGCCCTGCCGGGCATCTCCCCCGCAAGGGGGGAGATCGGCAGCTTCGCCGACGGCGCCTGCTGCAGCGACCTACAGCGCCATCTTGTAGCCGAGATGGCTGGCGGTGAAACCGAGGCGCTCGTAGAAGGTGTGCGCTTCCCGTCGACTGTTGTCCGTGGTGAGCTGAATGAGGCTGCAGCCGCGCGAACGGCACGCTTCAATCGCCCATTCGATCATCAGCTTGCCGACGCCGCGAGAGCGCCATTGCCGGGCGACGCGAACGCCTTCGATCTGGCCGCGCCAGGCGCCTTTCCTCGAAATGCCTGGAAGGAAGCTGAGTTGCAGCGTTCCGACCAATTGCCCGGCCTCGACGGCCACGGCCAGCAACTGGTTGGGATCGGCATCGATCGCGCTGAAGGCATCGAGATAGGATGGCGCGAGCGGCGTGGACGGGTCTTCCCGGTCTGCGCCGAGCGCATCGTCGGCAAGCATTGCAACGATCGCCGGCAGGTCGGGCGCCTGGGCACGACGGAATTCGATCTCGCTCATCGCGCGGAGACATACGGCGCAGTGTTGGCGATCGCAATATCCGTTTTGACTGCAAGGGGGGCGCGCGTCTTCAGGCGGCCTCCAACGCCCAGAGGCGATAGCCGTAGCGGCGGAAGAAGCGGGCGAAGAGGCGCTGCTGCCTGGCGCGGGCGAGGTCGGCGCTGCGCCTTTCCTGTCGCCAGTGCGGCATGTTGCGGAACATCGACAGGAAGCGGGCGGCGTCCTCGATCGCCTCCTCGGCCGACTGCGCCGGGCGGATCGCCGCCAGGAACAAAGCGCGGCTCGGCTTCATCCGGTCGATCGCCGCCTTGCGCTGGCGATGGCCCTGGCGCGCCGTGCGGATGCCGTCCTGGCGGATGGCCGCGAAGGCGGCAAGCATGGCCGGGCTGTCGCCGGCATAACCGCAGGCCTGGGCGAACTGGGCGAGGTCCATCGTCACTCCCTTGCATTCGGTGGACGGAGCGGCCGCGGCTGCGCCGATTCCAGCTTGCATGGTATAGAAGCATAACTCAAATAAATGAACAAGTGAAACTTTCACGTTGGTGTAAGCGGAACCGACTCGACTCCGCCTCGAAAACCGATAATGATGTGAACAAAGCAGGAACAACGATGGGGATGGCCATGGCATTAGCGGGCAAGGAAGCGACGATCGCCGATGTCGTCTCGATTGCCGTCGAGTGCATCGATTGCGGCCGCAACAGGTGGTGGAAGCCGGCCGAGCTCAAGCGGCATGGGGTGAGGCCGGAGACACCGCTATCAGCACTTTCCGGGCGCCTGATCTGCAAGGCCTGCCGGGCCGACGGCCTGCCGGGCGCCGCCGTTTCGATCCAGGCTGCCTTCATCGACGACCGGCAGCGGGCCCGCGCCGAGGCGCGCCTGCTCAACGGTCGAGAGCTGGAGCAATCGAGGCGGGCTTGAGGGGGAGGGCGTGCTGCTCTTCCCTTCTCCCCTTGTGGGAGAAGGTGGCCGAGCGAAGCTCGGTCGGATGAGGGGTGTTGGACGGATCGCTACCTTGATGGCGTAAGTGCTTAAAATCGCGTCTACATTTCCTCCGCCGCGTTCCTTCCAGCACCCTCATCCGGCTCGGCGCTGTGCGCCGATCCACCTTCCCACAAGGGGAGAAGGCAACAAGCGCCCGTCAATACCCCAGCAGTTCCTTGAGCGGGATGACGCGGAAGACGTTCTTGATCGCGTAGCGGTTGAAGGTCAGCGTCTTGGGCGGATTGTATTGCTCGACGATCAGCTCGGCGGCGGTGCGCTTGACCAGCTTCTTGATGAAGGCCTTGCCGTTTTGCTCGTTCTCCTCGGGCAGCGTCTCGATCACCACATGGTCGCCGGGCACGGCCTCGCGGCCGCCGCAATAGATCATCTCGCCGGGCTCGTAGCGCGGCACCATCGAATCGCTCAGCACGTGCAGCGCAAACACGTTGCGCAGATGCCGGATCCCCGGCGGCCGCTGGACATAGCCGGCCGGCTGGCCGTTGAAGGTGAAGTCGCCATCGTCGCCGCCGACGGCGGTGCCGAGAAGCTGGATGTCCATCGGCCCGGCGGGCAGGGGGCCGGGATCGGTGACGATCTCGGCATCGGCAACCGGCCCGGCATCTTCGAGGAAGACGACCTCGCCCTTGCCGAGCGCCACCGGGTCGACGCGCAGGAAGGCGGCGGTCTTCAAAAGGTTCTCGGTCTTGGGCAGGTTGCGCCCGGTTTCCCAATTGCCGACGGCAGCGACGTCGGTGTCGTTGTGCTCGGCAATGTGGCGCATCACCAGGCCGCGCTGCTTGCGCGCCCGGCGGATCGCCGCCCCGACCTTGATCGACAGTGCAGTTTTCACCATGGCTCCATCTGAGGCACAAGATTCGGTTTCGTCTATGCAAGAATAGCTTGCATTACGTCTTAAGTTATGCTCTTATGTGGCCATGAACAAGTCGCTCCGCCAGCTTTCGGTCCTCGAATCCGCCCCCCAGCGCCAAGGAGGCGGCCGAGATAGTCATGTGCCAACCTTTTCCCCTTCGTCCTGGCTGTCCTCCTCCCCGGCCGGGACGATGCCCGAGGCTCGCGCCTCGGATCCGGCAGCGCAAGCGGCCGGAACAGCCGGAGCCGTTCCCCTCACGGCTCCGGCCACGAATTGCCTGCCGGCCGGCAATGCGGATGCCGCGGTTTCCTGCATCCGCACCGACGACGGCACAGTAATCGCCTTCGACAAGCGGGCGGCCAAGGCAGTCTCCGGCGCAACAAGGCAGGCGGCCGAGATGAAGCTCGATCGTAGCAAGCCACGCGAGGGCTGACCGGCTTTCGAGCCTGAGGCCGGCGAAGCCGGCGCCACACAACCACCTTTGCAGGGAATAAAACATCATGGCCGCCCGCTATTCCCCCTCCGAATTGGAACAAATCGAGAACTGGCTGATGAGTGGGCTGTCGGCCGCGAAGATCGCCGCCCGGCTGAGTGCGCAACGCGGCCGCCCGGCCTCGCGCGCGGCCATCATCGGCATCGTCCACCGCACCGCCCGTCTGCACGCCATCGGCCTTGCCAGATCCAAGGGCTGGTGTAGCGGACGGTCGGGCGGCCGGCATGGAAAATCGGCACCAGAGCCGTCGAACTCCGCCGGCCAGGCAGGGGTAGTACCGGCCGAGCACCACTGCCGCCCGGCAAGGCTGTCGGCCAGGCTGGCGCCGCCGGCCTGGCAGCCGGGTCCGGTTCGGATCACGGGGTCCGATGGCGAGCCGCTCGAAATGCCGGCGCCGCGCCCGATCGCCGCCGGCGGCCGCCAGCCGCACTTCGTCGCCATGCGCTTCATCGATTGCCTGTTCGACCGCTGCCGCGCGCCGCTCGACACGACGCCGCAGGAGGATGCGGAAAACGACGCCCCCGGCAGCCGCCCCGGTTTGGACATGCTGTGCTGCGGGCTGCGCACAAGGCCTTCGAAAAGCTACTGCGCCTATCACGCGGCGCGCTTCCTGCGCACGCTGCCGGCCAAAGCGATTTGAGCCCCGCTGGATGACGGAAATTCGCCAGAGCCCGACGACAGAAAACCAGGAGGACAGAGCCGATGAGCAACAAAACCGTCCAAAAGACCAAAACCAGGCTGCCGCGATTGCCGAAGGGCGAGGCCGAGCAGGTGCGCATCCGCAAGGAGATCGGCCATGATTTCGCGCTGCAGGACGACCGGTTCGGCCGCAAGCGGCTGGCCAAGGGGACGCAGGAGGCGGCGCGCCTCTATGAGGTTTCCAATGACGGCCACACCGCGACCGGCGGCATCGTGCGGGTGCGCAATGTCGACCCGCTGACCGGCCTCACCTCGTTGTCGCGCCAGCAGCGCGAGGCAGGCATGCGCTACCGCCAGGATTTCCGCAACTCGTCGGAGGCAAGCGCCAAGCCGATGGCCTGGGCCGAGCGCGTCGACGGCGGCCGCACCGGCAGCGGTGTCGCCGATCACATCCTGTCCGCCGGCCGCGACCATGCCGAGGCCACCAGGGCGCTTGCCCATTGGGAAATCGCCGGCATCGTGCAAAAGGTCTGCTGTGCCGACGCAACGGTCAAGAGCCTGGCCGAACAGGCCGGCGAGCCGCGCGACGTGGTGGTGAAACTACTCAAGATCGGGCTCGACATATTGGCTGTGCATTACGGCATGATGCTGATGCGCAAGCCGAGGTGAGGAGCCCCACCGATCCGGCCGGCACTGCCGGCCGGATCGATCCGTCAACGACGGCAGACACGGATTCTTTCGATAACCCGGTGGTGATGACGCCAGTGCTTGACGACTTCCGTGTGGCAGCGCCGGTGATACCGGTAGCGTGGCCTGTAGTCCTCGTCATAGACGTCATAGCGGTAACGGGGGACGTACTCATCGTCGTAATCGGAATACCGATGATGGCGATAATAATAGTCGTCGTCATAGCCGTTGCCGATGCCGATCGTGACACTGCCGCCGGCATTCGCCGGGCCGATCACGGAAGCCGCCGAGGCGATGGCGATCACCGAGGCAAGCAGGAGCTTCTTCATAGCTACCTCCTTCTTTAACGTCCCTCTAATAGAAAAACCCGTGAGGGGCAGCCTCGTTCCATAGATTGGCAAGATGTCACGAATGAACGAGCCCGAAGTTTAGCGCCTGCTTGCGCGAAAATGCAGCTGGCTGCGCCAGGGTGGGATCGCCGGCGCAGAGTGACCGCTCCTCTCGTCAAGCAGCGACAATCGGGCGCCAGTCCCGCCGCGTTGCCGACGTTTGCCTACAGAACATGGCCCAATTCCAGCAAAACGAAAGCCGTCGCGCCCAGCACAGCGAGGGCGTAGGCCGCATAAAGAACAAGCAGCATCACCTCAAAGTCCCGGACGAAACTTGCGGCAATCCTGGTCTCCTGAGGTTCCGCTTTCTCGATGCTGTCGGTTTCCAGCTGCTCCGTTGCCACGACGACGCAGACGATCCTGTCGTTTTCGGCCGCCTGTAATATCCGTTCGGTCAAATCGACGGCAATCACTGGATCATCGGCCAACTGATCTCGCGGTAGCCAGCTTTCAGTGACAGTCTGGATTTCACGCTTTTTCACGCATGCATAATTGCGCCAACTAAATTAGGTTCCACTAAAATACATGGAATGCATCGACCCAATCGCGATGTGATGAGGCGTGGCCCTCCTGGGCGGTGAACTCCCGCCTGAGGCCCGCATTTGCCGACCGTCAAGGCGAATCTCGATCCGCATCCTCCGATCAAAGGGCGCCGGCTTCTTCATAGGCTGCTACGGTGCGCCATTGCTGGTAGGTCGCAATGCCAAAGCAGCCAAACTCTCATATCGCGAACGCAGCGCCGACGTCTTCAGTGCCGACCGGTTATGACGAAGATCGCATGCTTACTTACATCCGGCTGCTCGACGCGTCGGCTGAAGGGACCGATTGGCGTGAGGTCGCCCGCATCGTTCTGCACATTGATCCGGAGCAGGAGCCGGACAGGGCTTTCCGGGCGTGGGCGACACATCTGGCGCGTGCACGATGGATAACCAGGAAGCGGAACGAGTTGCGCCAATTGCATGATGAGTGGTGGGGATGAGCACTATCTAAGCGGAACTGCCGTCCCGGTCTGGCCGTTGAGGGAGGAGGCCAACATGGAAAAGCGACCAATGACTTCTTGGCGAGCCAATACTTTCGAGCTGTGCTGCCTTCTTGCAGTTCCGCTGTCGCTTATCCTTACCGTTTTCCTCGCGGGTCTCATCCTTAGCTGACCCAGGGATGGTTGCCGTGTCGGTCAACGTGGCACCAAAGCCCGCCTGAAGGATTTCGGCGGGAAAGGCTGCCGGCGCCGTTACTTCACAGCCGCTGCCATCACATCCGAAAACAGCGCCCGCTCCACCGCCGGTTCTAGCGTCTCCGCAAAAGGTGTCGCCAGGTGGTGGCGGTCGCGGAAGGCGAGTTTGCCGTCGATGAAGACGTGGCAGGTGGTCTGGTCGCAGAAGCGGTCGGTCATGTCGATATAGCTGGCGTTGGGTGTCGAGCGCACGATGTCGCGCTCGATCGTGGCGATGTCGTCATTTGCCGCCATGATCCTCGGCGTATCGCATGTCGCGGGCGTCTGGCCCCGCCACAGCGCCCGCGCCACGCATTTGTCGGCGTAGCTTGCATTGTAGGGCACGTCCCTGATGACCGCGACCTTGATGCCGGCCTGGCTGAATGCTTGAAGCGTCCAGGTCAGGCCCGTCCGCCACTGCTCTTGCCAATCGGCGTGCTTTAACTCCTCGGGCGATTCCTTGATCACATTGCCGATCGAGAATTCCGAGATCACCACCAGTTGCGGATTGAGCGCGATGATGTCCTTGACCGACTGCTGGCGCCATTGGTCGCACTCGGTGTAGTCGCGCTTCAGCCGCCAATTCCAGGTCGTCACCCGCGAAGCCCGGCAGGAGGATTTGAGAAAGGTGACGACGCGAAAGTTGTTCTTCTCGGCCGCCTTGATCAGCGGCGTCGACCAATGGTCGGCATGCGAGTCGCCGAACAGCACGACCGAGCGCTGGGCGTCCTTGCGGCCGAACATGCAGGGTTTCGGCTTGACGGTCTCGAAATCGAGCACGCAGCCGCCGTCGCTCGCGCGCACGGTGGAGAGCTGCGCGGCGCTGTCGGCGATGACGTGCTGTTCGGGGCTGAGATTGTGCTCGGCAAAGCGCGCATTGCCGTAGGCCGCGACCACGCCGGCGCCGGTTAGGGCGACGGCGGGCACCAGCGCCCGCGCTGCTCCGGCCATCAGCCAGCCGTTGCGGCGGATCGGGTTCTCGATGAAATGATAGGTGAACATCGACAGAACCAGCGTCAGCGCCGCGCAGGCAAGCCGGTCAAGCGTGGACAGGTTGGGAACCATCATCGCCGCATAGACGATGACCGGCCAATGCCAGAGGTAGAGCGAATAGGAAAGCCGGCCCAGCCATTGCAGGGGCGCCAGCGCCAGCACGGCGCTTGGCAGGTTGCGGCCGCTGCCGCTGAGCAGCAGCAGCACGGTGCCGGCGACAGGCGCCAGCGCATTCACCCTGGGAAAGGGCGAGTCTTCGTCCAGCATCAGATAGGCCCACGCGATCAGCGCCAGCCCGAGGCATGCCTGGAGGGTGGCCAGCAGCGGCCGGTCGCGCCAGATCCTTGCTGGCGCCATGGTGGCGAGGCCGCCGGCGGCGAATTCCCAGGCCCTGAGCGGCGAGAAGTAAAAGGCCCAAGGCTGCGACACTTCGGTCAGCCAGGCGCAGGCGGCGAAGGAGGCTAGGCCTGCGACGCCGATGACGATTATAGCGGTGCGCTTGCCTGGGCGCAGCCATGCGGCGGCAAGAAGCAGCGCCGGCCATGCCAGGTAGAACTGTTCCTCGACCGAGAGCGACCAGAAGTGGATGAAAGGGTTGTTGGTGGCGTCGGCGGCGAAATAGTCAAACGACCAGCGGATCAGCCAGAGGTTGATCATGTAGGCGGAGGCGAACATGGCGCCTTTCGAATAGAGCGCCTGTTCCTCCGGCGACAGGATGAAATAACCCGCGAACAGCGTGGCGAGGATGACGAACAGTGCCGCCGGCAACAGGCGCCGGGCGCGCCGGGCGTAGAAGCGCCAGAGATTCAGCCGCCCGGTTTCGGTGATTTCCGTAACCAGGTGTTTTGTAATCAGGTAGCCGGAGATGACGAAGAAGATGTCGACGCCGGCAAAGCCGCCGGGCAGACCGGAGAGACCAAAATGAAAGGCAATGACACCCGCCACCGCCAGCGCGCGCAGCCCTTCGATGTCAGGCCGAAATGATGCCGACACAATCACCTCATGCAAGGAATGCCCACCTCGCAGAGGCTCGACCCGATGCGCCGATATTGCAATGCAACAAATCTAACGCAGTGCAACATAGGGGGAGGGCGCGGCTCCTCCAGCTTCTGGCGTGGGCGATTCACTCACATGAGCGATTCAGTCATGAGAGCGATTGATATTGAACCGAAACGAAGGGTGCCGAGGCACTCACGCCTTTTTCAAAAACTCGGTCTTCAGCACCAGGCCCTTTACCTGCCTGGTGCTGCATTCGATCTCGCCGGGATTGCCTGTGAGGCGAATGTTCTTCACCAGCGTGCCGCGCTTGATCGTCTCCGAGGTGCCTTTGACCTTGAGATCCTTGATCAGGGTCACGGAGTCGCCCTCGTGCAGCGCCGTGCCGTTGCTGTCTCTTACGATCGTGTCCGTCATGGCAGGTCTTTCGCGGGGCTCCGGTGCGGAGGTGGTTGGGCCAGTCCCCGGCCTATCCCACGGTTGGCGGGGAGGTCAAGCGGCCGGGTCAAGCCGCGTTGCCGGGGTCAGGTGCATCAGCTATTGACCGGCAGCCATCCCGGCACAATTCAAGACGGAGCCGACCATGACAGACAAGACCATCCTCAAATTCGGCGCCGTCGAGAACGCCGAGACCGGCGATCTCGCGGGATGGGTCGTGGTCGAAGGCGAGCCGACCATGAAGACCGCCGTCCAGCACATTACCGAGGACGGCAAGGTCATGTCGGGAACCTGGCAGGCGAGCCCGGGCACCTATCACGCGACCTACAGCGACTATGAGTTCGTGCACATGATAGCCGGCCGTATCGTCATCACGCCGGATGGCGGCGCGCCTGTCGAAGTCGGCCCCGGCGATGCCTTCGTGGTGGAAGCCGATTTCAAGGGGACGTGGAAGATCATCGAGCCGGTGACCAAGCACTTTGTCGTCAGGATCGGCTGACGCCGAATAGTGCGATTGACGCTTGCGCCCGACTGAACCGAGGGTCCCAAAACGAAGATGGCGGGCATCTCTGCCCGCCACTGCGATTGTGCTGAACCGACGTGCCTAGTTGGCGCCGCCGAGTTGCTTGGTCATCTTGCAGAAATCGTCATGCTCCTTGGCAATGGCCTCGTCGCCGCATTCCTTCATCATCATCGCCTGGTCCTCTTTGGACATGGCCATCCATGCGGTCTTGAATTCGGCTGCCGGCTTCATGGTCTTCATGCCGGCATCGGTAAAGAAGGGCGACATTTTCTGCGGATCGTCGAGCGCCGAAGTGCCAGTGGCACCGGCGGCAAGCGCTGCGCCGGTCATCATTGAAAGCGCCATCGCGCCCATGCAAAACATCTTGATGTTCATGATCATTCCTCCTGAGCTGCTGCTTTGAGGTTGTCCATCAGCGATCTACGAAGGAACGGCGTTTTGACCCAAAAGTTCCACGTTCTGGCGCAAGCATGGAACAGGATTGCTGGTGCCGCCATTTATGCAAAAAATTCTACCGTGACGGAGCTGCCGCGCTGCCGGCAGCAAGCCAAACGACGGCAAATCAAAGCTTCGCTGTAGGAGAGGCTGCGAAGTTGCACGCCGGCTCAATATGCCCGATCATGGCAATGGCGGGGCGGAGGTATCAAGTGGCGGCAAATAGTCGAAACGGCGCGCACCTGTCGGAGACCCGGCGGGCGAGCATTGTTTCCGCGGCCAGGGCGCTTCCGCGCACATCGTTGCCCAGCGTAGCGTCGGTCGTGACGGCCGTCGCGGCGCTCTATTTCGGGCGCGAGGTCTTTCTGCCGATCGCAATCGCCCTGCTGCTTACCTTTGCGCTTGTGCCGATGGTGTCGGCACTCAAGCGAGCCGGCATTCCGCGTCTTCCCGCCGTGATCGCCAGCGTGCTCGGCGCATTCACGGTGCTGGCGCTGTTCTCCTTCATAGTCGCCACACAGGTCAGTGAACTGGCGCAGAACATCCCGCTTTACCAGGCGAATATCCTGACCAAGGTCCGGTCGCTCAAGGAAACCGGCGTCGGCGGAGGCATCGTTTCCAGATTGAGCCGGGTGATCGAACGCGTCGGCCAGGAACTCGACAGACCGGAACCCGCGCAACCCGCCGCCGATCAGCCTCCGCGGGAGCCGATCCCGGTCGAAATCGTCGCGCGCGAACGACCGCTCGAGGTTCTCCAGAATCTGATCGGCCCGCTGCTGAGCCCGCTGGCATCGGCCGGACTGATCGTCGTGGTGGTCATATTCATGCTGCTCGAGCGGGAGGACCTGCGCGATCGCTTCATACGCCTCGTCGGCTACGGCGATCTGCATCGAACCACCGAGGCGCTGCAGGATGCCGGCAAGCGCGTCGGCCGCTATCTGCTTATGCAATTGGTCGTGAACATCGTCTATGCCGTTCCGATTGCAATCGGACTTTGGCTGCTGGGCATACCCAATCCATTGCTGTGGGGTTTGCTGGCGCTGGCGCTGCGCTTCGTTCCCTATATCGGCCCGGTTATCGCGACGCTGCTGCCTCTGTTCCTGGCGCTAGCCGTGGCGCCCGGCTGGTCGCTCGTGCTATGGACCGCCGGGCTTTTCGTCGTGGTGGAACTGATCACCGGCAACGTGATCGAACCCTGGCTCTATGGCTCGCGCACCGGGCTGTCGCCATTGGCTATTATCGTTGCGGCGATCTTCTGGACCTGGCTCTGGGGGCCATTGGGCCTCGTTCTGTCGACGCCGCTCACGGTCTGCCTCGTCGTGCTCGGCCGACATGTGCCGCAGTTCGAATTCCTCGACGTTCTGTTCGGCAACGAACCCGTGCTCGAACCGCACGCCCGGCTTTACCAGCGGCTGCTGGCCGGCGATCCCGAGGAAGCGACGGACCATGCCGAGGAGATGCTGGAGGAAGAATATCTGGTCGAGTTCTACGACAAGGTCGCGATTCCCGCACTTCTGCTCGGCGAGCAGGACCGTGTGCGTGGTGTGTTGAGCGATGAGCAACGACAGCAGGTCGCGGGCAGCGCGCTGACGATGGTGGCGAACCTCGACGACAGCGCGCAGGAGGAGGCGGAAGCGGGCGACACTGCCGCGGCCGAGGACAACGGCTCACGCGAGGACAAGCAGGTTCAGGGGGAGGTTCAGGGCGGGGACGACACCGAACTACCGGATGGCACGGGCATGTCGGTGCTGTGCGCCGGAGGGCGCGGCGAACTCGACGACGCGGCTGCCGCCATGCTGGCACAGGTGCTCGAAGTCCAGGGCGCCACGGTGTTGAGAGCGAGCTTCGCCGATATGGAACCGGGGAGCATTCGCCGCCTTGAGCTCGACGCTATCGATACCGCCGTCGTCGGATTTTTGAACCGGAATTCCGTCAAGCACGGCCGGTTCCTGGTCCGTCGGCTGAAACGCGCCAAACCAAGGTTGCGGGTGGGTATCGTGTTGTGGTCGGAACCCGACAGTGACAACCAGGAGGCAGCCGCCAAATTGGCCAATGAGATCAACGCTGATTTCGTCGCACACGGAATGGTCGGTGCGGTGCTCGGTGCGTTGTCCAGCAATCCGCCGGTGGCGCTGAAGACCACCGCCAAACGCCGCATGCGCCGCCTGGCGCCGGCGCGCAAGAAAGAGCCGCTCGCCGCGGCAAAATAAGCGCGGCGAACGACGGCGGCAGGTGGGGTTATTACCGTTTTCGCGAAAACGGTAATAACGAAACGGATCAGGTTATCTTCGCAAAGTCGCGCTGAACCGTCCGGACGGTGCCGCGGCAAACGGCGCCAACCCTCATACTGTCCAGAAATAGCGCACCGTATGAAAGAACACCGGGGCGGCGAAGACCAGGCTGTCGGCACGGTCCATCATGCCGCCATGGCCTTCGATCAGGTGGCCCCAGTCCTTGACGCCCTGATCGCGCTTGATGGCGGAGGCGACCAGCCCGCCGAGGAAGCCCATCAGGCAGGCGACCAGAGCGACGCCGGCTGCCTGCAGCGGCGAAAACGGCGTCAGAAACGACAGCAGCGCGCCGAGCAGGCTCGATGCCGCCAGCCCGCCGACCAGTCCCTCCCAGGTCTTCGACGGCGAGACCGTCGGCGCCAGGAGATGGCGGCCGAACAGCTTGCCGAAAATATATTGCAGCACGTCGCTGCCTTGCACGGTGATGATCAGGAAAGCGATCAACAACAGGTTGCGGCCTTCGAAGCCAGGCACCTCGAGCGTCAGCAGCGCCGGCACGTGGCTGACGCAGTAGACCGAAATCATCACCGCCCATTGCTGCGCCGAGACGCGCTCGAGAAAGCGCTCGGTGTCGCCGTGCAGCGCGGTGATCGCCGGCATCAGCAGGAAGCAGTAGACCGGGATGAAGATGGTGAACAGGCCATACCAGGCGGTCCACACCAGCCAGTACTGGAACGGGATGACGATGCCGAACATGCCGAGCAGCACCCAGTGGTCGCTGCGGCGGCTGTGTGTCAGCGTCACGAATTCGCGCAGAGCGGCGAAGGAAATCAGCGCGAACAGGATGGTCATGCCGGGGCGGCCGAAGAAGAAGGCAACGGTGATCGCCACCACCATCACCCACCAGGCATTGATGCGCTGGGTGAGGTTGACCAGCGTCGGCGACAACGGTTTTGGCGCGCGCCATGACAAGACGCCGGCGACGACGCTGGCGCTGATCAGCACCGCCAGTAGGCCGACAATCAGAATGAGGGTTTCGTGCATCATCGGCAGCATTTTGCCTTGGTCCTCAATCGTCTCGTTGCGGCCGGGGGTTCAGCGCCAGCAGCGTTTCGCGGGCACGGTCGAGAAAGGCGCGGCGTTCCTCACCCGGTTGAATAGCGATCGGCGCGCCGAAGACGACACGGCAAAGCAGCGGCACCGGCACGAATTGCCCCTTGGGCAGCACCCGCGACATGTTCTCAATCCAGCACGGGATGAGTTCGACATCGGGCCGCGCCATCGACAGATTGTAGAGGCCGGAGCGGAACGGCAGCAGCGGTTCGTCGGTCATGTTGCGCGTGCCTTCGGGAAACAGGATCAGCGAATGGCCCTGATCGAGCACTGACAGCATGATCGAGATCGGGTGCTGCGTTTCATCCGTCCACTGCCGGTGGATCAGCACGGAAGACAGCATGTCCTCGGCAATGAAACGGCGCAGCCGCGTCTTGCCCCAATAATCGGCGGCGGCCACCGCATGGGTACTGGCGCGTTCCTTCTCGCTGAGGCAGGCCGACAGCAGGATGAAATCGCCGTGGCTGGCATGGTTGGCGAAGTAGATGCGCTGCCGGTCCGATGGCTGGCTGCCGTTCCAGATCGGCCGCACGCCGGTGACCGCCCAGGCCAGCGCCGACAGGCCGACCGAGGTCACCGTCTGCAGCAAGGTATAGGTGCTGACACGAAGCTTTGACATGTACGGGCTCAAAAGAATGCCGCGACGACCGAGGCCGCCGCGAACAGGCCGAACGTGATACGCTGCTTGGCAAGCAGGCGGCGCGTGCCGGCTATCCGCTGGTCGAGCGAGCGGCCGCCGGCCGCCGTGGGTTTCAGCCGCATGCGCGCCAGCACATCGTCGACCGCGGCACCGCCGCCTGCCTCGCTGGCGTGGCTGGCCATCAGCCGGAACAGCAGCGCGTCGAACAAAAGCAGGGCCGAGAGAATGATTGTGGCTATGGCACCCGCTGCGGCGATCAGCCAGGCTACCGCCGACAGCGACGATGTTTGCGGCACTGCCGCCAGGCCGACGACCGGCGCCGCCAGCAAGGCAGCGGCAACCAGCAGCAGCGGCCATGCCACCTGCACCATCAGCCCGGCGGCGAACGTCTCGGCCCTATCTCGAAAGGCGGTCATGCCGGTGCGTCCACGCCAAGATGCACCGGCCGGCCCGCGGCGGCGAGCTTGCCTCGCGCCTGAGCCGGCGTGTCGGCCCGGCCGCTGGCGACCAGCCATTCGGCGACGACGGCGGCGCTGCGCTGGAAGCCAAGCGCACAGCAGACCAGCACCGTGCCCTGGCCCCGCGCCGTCTCGATCGCCGCCACCGCTTGCGCACGCGCCTCGCGAGACGGCGGCAAAAGGTCGACCATGGGCAGGCTCACCCAGCGGATCGAGGCGCCACGCGGCCTTTCCAATTCGCCGGCAAGATCGACCACCGTGCCGAAGGCGTCGGCCTCGGCGGCGGTCGGAAAACGGCCGAGGCAAACACCGTCGGCGATGACGATCTGCGCTGGAAGCTTTCGCGTCCACGCCCACACATTGACCCTGGCAACAAGGCGGTAGGGCCAAAGCAGGAGACGGCTGGCCAGCGACACGCGGCCATCAGCTGTTTTCTGGAACACTTTGGCGCCGGCGCCGGCATAGGCGAAAGCGACGATGGCCAGCGCCAGTGCCGGCCACAACAGGATGAGCCACAGCGCCGAGACCAACGCGCCGGCAGCGGCACTGGCCAGCGCAAGGCTTGCGCCGAGCGCATAGAACAGCGCCAGCCGCCGCGCTTTCGGGTCAACGCTCAGGCGGAAGCCGTCGAATGGCAGCTCGCCGTCGCGCGGAAACAGCCACAGAGCGAAAAGGCCGAGCAGCGCGCCGGTCGGAATGTCGATGAAATGGTGCTGCCACGTCGTCAGCACCGAGGCGCCGATCAGGAAACACCAGACATGCCAGGCGGCGCCGGCGATGCCGGTCAACCTGTGACGCCAATGGTCCCAGATGATGACCAGTAGTGCGATGTGCAGCGACGGCGCCTGGTTGAAGGGCTTGTCGAAGCCGCCGAGCACGGCGAACATGAAACCGGGCAGGCCGCTTGTCTGCGGACGCACGAAGGTCGCCGTCAGCGGGAACAGGATAAAGCAGGCGACGGCGATGATCTGCGCCGTCAGATAGCGGCCGGCGAGGCGGTCGACGCCGTTCTTCGAATTGTTCAACAGCAGCGACAGGCCGTAGAATAGATTGATCGACCAGTAGGGCACGATCGTCCAGGCAAGGAACGGGATGCCATGCTCCCAGCCGAAGACGATGCTGCCGACATCGTCGCGCCGCGACGCCAGCCAGTTGGCGAAGCCGTAGGTGGAGTAGAAGAACGGCGCCAGAAATGCCAGCCACAGCGCGGCGCGCAGGACTATCCCGGGATACGGCTCGCGCGGCAAGGCCGGAAGGGCAGGGGCATCGCGAGGCAAGGCAGAGGCAGGCAAGTCCATGCTCAGACGCGCCGGGCGATCGAAACGGTGAAGATGCCCCACTGGTCGATGCGCTGGTCGAGCTTCTCGAATCCGGCGCCCGCCACCAGCTGGTCCATCTCGGCCTGCGTGCGCCGACGCATCACCCAGGCCTGGCCGCCGCGATGCGAGGTCAGGCTGCGCGCGATCATCTCGAGCTGCGGATGCCAGGGCTGGTTGGTGTAGACGAGCAGGCTTCCGGGCTGCATGGCGCCGGCCAGTCCACCGAGCGAGCGGGCGATCATGGCATTGTCGGAAAACAATTCGTAGAGCCCCGAGACGATGGCGAGATCCGGCGCCGGGTCGAGGCCGGCCAGCATCGTGGCGTCGAAGGCGTCACCTTGATGGAACGAGACGCTCGCCGGCAGCTTGCGCTCGGCGATCAGCTTGCGGCCGAGCGAGATGTTGAGCTCGGAGAAATCCTGCAGCCGCACGCTGGCCGGCGGCTCGGCGCATTTCTGCACAGCATCGAGCACGTAGCGGCCATGGCCGGCGGCGATATCGACGATATGGACCGGCCGGCCGGCGGCCTTCAGCGTCTCAGCGGCACTGCCGATCAGCTCTTCCAGATGCAGCTTGCGCTGGCGGATGCCGCGCCAGCCAATAGCATCGAGAAAGGTGCGGTCGATCATGCGGCCGGCGGGGCCGATGCCCCGCGCATCGTTCTCGTAGACATAGTCGAGCGTCGAGCCGGAATCGAAGCCGGTGGCAATCCCGGTCTTCATGCCGGACGACAGCCATGCGCCCATGCGGATCGAGGCGCGGCTCGTTGCCCAGTAGAGACCTTTGGGTGACAGTAGCGGCAGCGGCGAGGCCAGCCGGTCGGCCTCGTCGCGTGTGTAGCCGGCGCGGTCGGCCCCGGTCAGGTCGAGCGGCTTTTCCGGCGCCGCGAACTGCTTTTCGAGGAAAGGCCTGATCAGGTCGAGTGCCTTGTGGCGGTCGCGCTCGCCCAAAGTGTCGTGGAAGAAGCCGGGCAGCACATGCCGCTCCTTGGCCGGGCTCGCCAGATTGACGAAAAACTCGTGCTGCGGTCCATGCCGCACCACCCAGTCGCTGCCGGAGATCAGAAGCTGTGTCGGCACGGTGATGGCGCGGGCATCGGCGACGATGCGCGCTGCGTGGTCGTAGAGTTCGACCAGGATGTTGGAGGCGATCGGCCGGGTGATCAGTGGGTCGGCGTCGAAGGAGGCGATGCGCTCGGGATCATGCGTCAGGAATTTCGCCTTGACGTAGGAATTGACGAAGAAACGGCCCTTCAGCTTCTGCCACAACGCAATGCCTTGCTTGGCGAAGGGCACGTAGAGCTTGACCGAGAAGGCCGGCGAGGCCAGCACCAGGGCGCGAATGTCAGGCGCATAGTCGTGCACCCAGGCGGCGGCAAGCACGGCGCCGAAGGATTGCGCGATCAACGCTATATCGCGCCGGGCAAAGCCGTCACTGCCGATCTCGCGCACGAAGCAATCGATGTCGCGCACCAGCGCGGCAAACGACGGCGCATAGCCGCGCTCGCCGGCGGAGCGGCCATTGCCACGCGCGTCCCAGGCATAGAAGGCGTGGTCGGGCATCTGGAGCTCGTCGACCAGATGCGCCATGCGGCCGCCATGCTCGTGGCCGCGATGGAACAGCAGGATGGCACCCTTGCGATGTTCCGACAGCGCCGGCCAATAGCGATAAAAGATCTCGGTGCCGTCATGGCTCTTGAAGCTGCGCTCCTGCGCCACCCGCTCGACGTTGGCTGGAGCCACGGCGGCAACCGTCTGTTGGTGAAGCATGTTGTTCTCCCTGGCGAGACCGGAATTCAGCTGCCGTTCCCGTTAAGGCCGCCGCGTATCCGGTTGATGGCGGTCACCAGCGAGAGTGTAGCCATGGCCGGAAACACGAGCGGCGTGAGCGCCGGGACCCACAGGCCGGACGCGATAAGCACCGCGAGGATGCCAAGCGCCAGCGCCCGATCGCTTTTGCCGAAGGGGCCGGCATAGTTGCGCCCCGCTCCGGCCGCGATGCCGAGCACGCCGGCGAATTCCGCAATCACCGCCGCGATAGCGAATGCAACGACGGCCCAGGCAGGAAAAATGACGGCAAAGGCCAGGATCAAAGCGAGATCGGAGACAACATCGCAGAGCTCGTTGAGATACATGCCGAGCTTCGAGGCCTGGCCATGTTCCCTTGCCAGCATGCCGTCGATGGCATTCAGCGCCATTCGCGTAAACAGCACGAGCGGCATCAGCAGAAAGACCATGCGGTGGCCGGCAAGGGCTGCCACCACAAGGCCGGTGAAGAGCGAGAGGGCAGCGGCCAGCAGCGTGATCTGGTTGGCGGTGACGCCGGCCCTGGCCAGTCCGTCGGCAAGCGGCCGCAACCTGGCCTGAAAGGCCGGTTTCAGCGCATAAAGCGTCGGCATATGCGAACCCCCCGGCCGCGGTGCAAATAATGTTGGCGAGGATGGTCAATTGGCGCGCAAGACGCAAGGGCGTCGCCCTGCCACTTTTCGACATCCGGATGTGTCGGCGCTAGCTTTCGCTGTTGACATTGTCGCCCGGGAACAGTGCGGGCAAGCTTTGTTCGGCCGCCGCCCAGGCGCGACTGTGGTAACGCCGCAGGATGAGAATGCATGCGGCGAAGACCAGCAGCCCGCAAATCACGCCGAGCGTCATGCCCCCGCCAAACGCGGACTTTACAACGATGCCGGTGAAGACGCCGGCGATGGCGCCATTGATCGTGCCCACCATCCCCGCGGTGGTCATGAAATATTGCAGCGGTGAGGGCCTGAGGCCCTTGTCGACCAGCACCGCCGAGGGATCGTCATGGGTGGAATTGACAAGGTATCTTTGCAGGACGGGCGTCAGCTCGACGAAATAGTGGCGGATCCTGGCCATGCCGCGGGCATGCACCATGTCCTCGATGGCAACCTGCACCGCGCGCACGAAGGTGACCAGGCCGATGAAGAAAAGGCAAGGCAGCAAGATCAGGCTGAACAGCACGAACGGCCTGCCCATCTCCGTGACCTGCGCGACGAAGGACAAGGCAATGGTTGCGCTCGAGACCGAGGTCAGGAACAGATCGGCTCGCTGGTTCGCTTCCTGAATGGTCGCGGCGCGAGCATTTTGCAGCACGAAATGCTCGGTCGTCAGGCACTGCAGGGCTTGCTGCGCCTGGTCAGGCGGAACCGGAGCGTCGGGAGAACGGGTCATCGACAGTTGCCCCCTCTGCCCGCCGGAACCGGCAGGGCAGAAGGGAGGGTCGTCGTCCTGATGTGAGCCATCAGGACTTGCCGTTGCCGTCGTTGATGGCGATACGCTTGGCCTTGGCCTGGGCGCGCTCCGTCTTCGGCAGCGTCACGCTGAGCACTCCGTTCCGGAAGGCGGCGTTCACCTTGCCTTCGTCGACTTCGTAGCCGAGCGGGATACGCCGCTCGAAACGGCCATAGAAGCGTTCGGAGAACTGCCTGTCCTTGTCCTCGGTCTCTTCACGCTTCTCGCCGCGCAGCGTCAGTACGCCGTCATCGAGCAGCAGCTCGATGTCCTTCTCGTCCATGCCGGGGATCTCGGCGGTGACGCGGATCTCCTTTTCGCCATCGGAGATTTCGACACTGGGCCAGCTGGCGCGGGCAGCGGAGAAGCCACCGAGCGACGGCAGCCGCGTGTCGAAGCCGCGGAACGCCTCGTCGAACAAGCGGTTCATCTCGCGATGCAGCGTCAGGAAGGGATCGCGATCGCCGTCGCGGAACAGGCTGGGGGCCTGATTGTTCTCCCGGCCCCAGGGAATGAGATCACGAATAGCCATTGCATAGTCTCCTTTCTCGACTGGTGCATTCAGGCAGCCTGCTTGTTTGCTTCGTCTTGCGCGACCTTCGGCCCGGTCTTCGGCGAGGCGACATCGGTCGCGATGGCGATGCGCCGAGGCTTCATCTCCTCGGGCACCTCACGTACCAGATCGATGCTGAGCAGGCCGTTGTCGAGCGTGGCGCCCGCGACCTTGACGTGATCAGCAAGCTCGAAACGGCGGGTAAAGGGCCGTGCGGCGAGGCCATGATGCAGATACTCCGCGTTATCCGGCTCCTTGTGCTGGCCGGAGACAATCAGGAGGTTGGGTTCATGGGTGATTTCGAGGTCGTCCTCGGAAAAGCCAGCGACGGCGATGGTGACGCGGTAGTTGTTCTCGCCGCTGCGCGCGATGTCATAGGGCGGCCACGCGTCGAAAGCCTGCGGGGCATTTTCCAGCAGGTTGAAGACGCGGTCGAAGCCGATGCTCGACCGATAGAGCGGGGAAAAGTCGAATGCGGTTCTCATAGCTACATCCTCCATCGAGCAACATAGATACGAGGAGCGCCAAAGAGCTGGCGCTCCCTGGTTTCGCCGGCCCCATTTCGGCGACCGGTGCCATCGATCTGGTTATTGTCCGCCGCAAGTCAAGACCCGGCGGCTTTCGCGTTGCCGGTTTTTCGGTCGGTTCGGCGAGGCTGCCAATTCCCTATTTGCGGCGAGATGTCCGGCAGGAGATTGCCTGTTTGCCAGCTGGCTTCAATCGCCAACGCCGAGTTCCCCGGCGGGTTATTGTCTGCCGCAGGTCAAGACCCAGATTCCTCTGTTGCCGGGGCTCCGTTCCCGGCAATCGCAGATGGAGCTGACCATGACACGCGACGAGATCATTTCTGTGGTGGGCCCGGTCGACGACGCCGTTATCGCCGACATTGCGGCGACAGACGGGACGGTCCAAGAATTGCGTGAGGCCCTGGCCTGGATCGCCGCCGACGAGGCGCTGGTGAACGAGGGCCGACCGCTGCCGACGGCAAGAGTAGCGATGCTGATCGAACTGCTGCAAGGGCCGGACGAGGAGGAATAACCGGCCATTTCCGCGATGCTCTTGAACCGCGCAGAGAGACGAACCATGTCCTTCAGCGGCGCCGGCCGACCGCCGGTGCCCGCCAGCTTGACGTTGCTGCTCAAACAAGAAGACGATCACAAGACACGGAGGAAGTGATGGACGACGTCCGCTTTGCCGAGCCGATCACGTTGAAATTCCAATCCAGCGAGCGCAAGGTCGCCAGCAGTTGGGAGGCCATCGAATGCATGCGCCAGCAGTGGCCGGACCGTGCACGCGGCCGGAGTTGGCGCGCTGCCTATCGGACCTGCCGGGACGCGCTCGACGGTTGGCACACCGCGCGTGATGCGCGCAAGGCCTTCGCCAGGGCGGCGCGCAAGGCCGGGTTGCTCGCATCGGCCCGCAAGCCTGTCGACCACGCCGGCTAGTCCGGACCCCTCCGATATTGTGAGATCCAAAACAAGTGGGGAGAGGCAGCTGCCTTTCCCCCACTCCGGAGACTTTGTCCGCTGTCTAGTGGTACCCACCTGACTTGTACCCACTGACATAAGAGTCCGGCTCGGGATTTCCCTTGGCTACACGCGAAGGAGCGGGATTTTGCTTGGGCCAACTCAGTTAGTCACCGTCGTGAAAAGTTCGAGTACCAATTCCATTCCCACGTTCTGCCTGCATCAGCGGAGAACGCACGGCTGTAAATCGGGGTTTGCGGGTTGCGCTTATCCCAGTGGAATTTTGCGATAACGTCCTTGCCGGCCACAACCTCACGGCCGAAGAATTCGCCTTCGTCGCCATTGAACGAGCCCACCTTTCCGTCGTCGAGTTTGCCCGCGTTGCTGTCGGCCCAGTAGATCGTCCAGAGACGCGTCTTTGGATCGAACAATCGCACGGTGAGGCCCTCGAACGGCTTTCCTCCCAACTCCGTACGAAAAATGTCGAAGTTGCCCAAACCCACCAGGATTTGGCGGAACTCTTGGGTCGCGTCGAATTCCTCCCACTCGTCGCTGCCGGCCAGCGGTTCCTTCAACGTACGGTTCCTGATGTTCCAGTTGCCCACCAAATAGTCGAAGTCATTTTTGGACGACGTCTGGCTCGCCGTTATCGCAAGTTTCCCGTCCGATGAAAGAGAGAACGCACTCATCTACTTTCCTTTGGATCGACGTCGTGCCAGCACTGCCATCGCCGCGGACATGACGAATGTATGGGCGTTTCTGCGATGACTTCGGCGCGCTTCGCATGTCCAATCGCGGCAACAAGTGGATGGGACCCAACCGCGCGTCGTGAGGCACGCCCGCCGTCGCCTCCATGTTGCAACGCGTAAGCCGAAGACCCGTTCCGGACACGATCCGCTTCGGTTAGCTCCGCCACTCCGTCGCGAAGTCGCGTTGCTCCGCGCTCCACACAGGATTTGCTAACCGCCTTGAACCCCTGAACCGACCGCCCAACCGGATACCAAGTGTCAGATTCTGACCACTAGCGGCTGATCGGCTTGCTCTTCAGTGGACGGTGATGATGCCGTTTACGGCCCGCCATTCGGAGGGCTGGATCAGGTGATGATGGGCGACGCGCACCGAATGCAACGGGCCTTCGATCTCGCGCTCCCAGAAATCAAGGAAATGCTTCAGCGTCGGGAAATCAGGGGCGATATCGTATTCCTGCCAGATATAGAGCTGCAGCAGGCTTCGATGATCGGGTAGGCGGTAATGGATCTCCGCCGTGGTGAGGCCAAACCCTTGCATCTGGAGCTGAAAGTCCCTGCTGGTCATGCAATCTTCCTTCCGTTGAAATCTCCGTCCGCGAAAACGCCTCTTGTTCCACATAGGTTCCAGTCGCGTCGGGAGAGCGACGAATGTGCAAGCAATTACAGCACATTGGCACTCTCATTGGTCGAGTGCTAAAATTTTTGCGTGACCCTCTTGAAAGCAGAAAAAAGCGCGACTAGTTCGTATGCACGCGATGCCTGATGAAGGGGTCGCGCACCCCGTGCCGGGCCGATATTGCCGGTCCGGTCAGGAGGATCTTCGAAAATCTGTTTGTCCCGAGAGGAGAACGACATGACGTTCCGTCCATTGCACGACCGTATCCTGGTCCGCCGTATCGAGGTCGACGAGAAGACCGCCGGCGGCATCATCATCCCCGACACTGCCAAGGAGAAGCCGCAGGAGGGCGAGGTCATTGCCGCCGGCCCCGGTGCGCGCGACGACAGCGGCCAATTGCAGCCGCTCGATGTCAAGGTCGGCGACCGCATCCTGTTTGGCAAATGGTCCGGCACCGAGATCAAGCTCAATGGCGAGGATCTGCTCATCATGAAAGAGAGCGACGTGCTGGGCGTTATCGAGGGCGCCGGCGAGATGAAGAGGGCTGCCTGAGGGGGGCCTGAACAAGCATTCCAGTCAACGAAAAGCTGCCTATTCGAAGGAGTGATCCAATGGCTGCCAAAGATGTGAAATTTCATACCGAAGCCCGCGAGAAAATGCTGCGCGGCGTCGATATTCTCGCCAATGCGGTGAAGGTAACGCTCGGTCCAAAGGGCCGCAATGTCGTCTTCGATAAGTCGTTCGGCGCGCCGCGCATCACCAAGGACGGCGTGACTGTCGCCAAAGAAATCGAGCTCGAGGACAAGTTCGAGAACATGGGCGCGCAGATGGTGCGCGAGGTCGCCTCGAAGACCAGCGACACCGCAGGCGATGGCACCACGACCGCGACGATTCTTGCTCAGGCCATCGTCAGGGAAGGGGCCAAGGCGGTCGCTGCCGGCATGAACCCGATGGATTTGAAGCGCGGCATCGACAAGGCGGTCGACGCCGTCGTCGCCGACCTGAAATCCAATGCCCGCAAGGTGACCAGGAACGACGAGATCGCCCAGGTCGCCGCCATCTCTGCCAATGGCGATGCCGAGATCGGCCGCTTCCTCGCAGAGGCGATGGAAAGGGTTGGCAATGAGGGTGTCATCACTGTCGAGGAAGCCAAGACCGCTGAGACTGAGTTGGAAGTGGTCGAAGGCATGCAGTTCGACCGTGGCTACCTCTCGCCCTATTTCATCACCAACCAGGATAAGATGCGCGTCGAACTCGAAGAACCCTATGTGCTGATCCACGAGAAGAAGCTGTCCAACCTGCAGGCCATGCTTCCTGTGCTCGAAGCCGCCGTGCAATCCGGCAAGCCGCTGTTGATCATCGCCGAGGACGTCGAAGGCGAGGCGCTGGCGACGCTGGTCGTCAACAAATTGCGCGGCGGCCTGAAGGTTGCGGCCGTCAAGGCGCCGGGCTTCGGTGACCGCCGTAAGGCCATGCTCGAAGACATCGCCATCCTGACCGGCGGCACGGCGATCTCGGAAGACCTCGGCATCAAGCTCGAGAACGTCACGCTGGAGATGCTCGGCCGCGCCAAGAAGGTGCTGATCGAGAAGGAGAACACCACCATCGTCGACGGTGCCGGCCGCAAGGATGAAATCCAGGCGCGCATCAGCCAAATCAAGGCGCAGATCGAGGAAACCACCTCCGACTACGACCGCGAGAAGCTGCAGGAGCGGTTAGCCAAGCTCGCTGGCGGTGTCGCCGTCATCCGCGTCGGAGGCTCGACCGAGATCGAGGTCAAGGAGCGCAAGGATCGCGTCGACGACGCCATGCATGCCACACGCGCGGCGGTCGAGGAGGGTATCCTGCCCGGCGGCGGCGTGGCGCTGCTGAGGGCGGCGAAGGCGCTCGATAACGTTGTCGTCGACAATCCCGATCAGAAGACCGGTGTCGACATCGTGCGTCGCGCCATCGAAGCGCCGGTGCGCCAGATCGCCGAGAACGCCGGTGCGGAAGGTTCGATCATCGTCGGCAAGCTGCGCGAGACAACCGACTTCGGCTATGGCTGGAACGCCCAGACCAACGAGTTCGGCGACCTGTACGGGCAGGGCGTCATCGATCCGGCCAAGGTCGTTCGCACTGCGCTGCAGGGTGCCGCCTCTGTTGCCGGCCTGCTGGTGACGACCGAGGCGATGGTGGCCGAGAAGCCGAAGAAGGAAACGCCCATGCCTCCGATGCCCGGCGGTGGCGGCATGGACTTCTAAGATCAGGCTTTCAAAGCGAGATTTCGAAACGGCAGATGGGCCGTGTCCGCCAACGCGGGCACGGGCTTGCCGGTTCGGGTCGAATGCTGAGCAGGTGTTGCCATGGATATGACGGACAGTTTTGGGAAGATCGCGGCGCCGACCCGCCCGAAGAACGATTTCAACTATGAAACCGATTGCAGGGCGGCGCTGGCGCCTTTGGTCGACGGCCTGCTGGATATGGCCGAGTCGGCCGGCTGGGACCGCCGCAAGGCTGCCTACACGCTGATGTTTTTGTCGGCTCAACGCGTGGGAGCCGGCAAGGAAGGAGCGTAAATGATCGCGGCGCGGATGCGCGATTGCCTGCTCTAGTGGGGAAATTGGCAGCTTCGCCGACAGCGCTCTAAGCCATCGGTAGCAACCGGCGCATAATCAGCGAGGCGTGGCCGCCCACCCCGTGTGCAGCCGGCCGGCGCTCGACCACTTCGAAACCGTGCTTGCGATAAAAGGCGATTGCCCGGTCGTTGCCCTCGATCACCTCCAGCGCGATGCTGGGAATCCCCGCATGCGCTGCAAGAACCGCGTGCAAAAGATCGGCCGCCAGCCCGGTGCCGTACTCGCTTTTGTCGATATGGAGCCGCTCGAGCATGACATCGCCCTTGTTGCCCATCGCGGCCATCGCGTAGCCGGCGAGCGAGCCGTCCGCCCGCTCGGCTACGAACCACATCTTGCTGTCGTCCCCGAGCTCGGTCACCAGCCGCTCCGGCGCGTGCTTCTCATCCGACAGCCGTGCCGTGGTCTCGGCACCCAGGATTGGCGAATAGGTGTGGCGCCAGGATTGGCCCAGCAGCCGCGATACCGAGGGCACGTCCTGTTCGGTCATGGTTCTTATTTGGGTCATTGGCACCTCGCCTCAGAAACCTGCCCCTTTTGAGCGGAGATGTTCGGCAGGACAGAGAGGTGCTGTCCCGCCGATCCTGCACGGCCGAGTTCAGCGCACATCCGCGCCGGCCGTCATGACTATGTGCTGGCAGACATTGTCGATATCGCGAATGACGTCGTCGTTCCAGAAGCGCAGGATAGTCCAGCCGCTGCTCTCCAAATAGGCGCTGCGTATCCTATCCCGCTCGGTGTGCTCAACGTCGGCGTGCTGGCTGCCATCGACCTCGACGATGAGGCCGTGCGTCGGGCAGGCAAAATCCACAATGTAGGGTCCAATCGGCACCTGCCGGCGAAAGCTCAAATCCATGAGCCGATGCGCGCGAAGCTCATTCCACAGTTTCAGCTCGGCGTCGGTCATCGCGCGACGCATGGATTTTGCATTCTTGCGCTGGCGTGACGGAACGAGATCGTGCCCCACTAGGCGCTCCTGTCTTCGTGATTGGCGAAGTCATGGGTGACGGCCGATCTCCCCCCTTGTGGGGGAGATGCCCGGCAGGGCAGAGGGGGTGCTGTCCCGCCAGCTTGTCAGCCATTTGCAGTCTAATCCTCCTGCTGGAATGGGCTTGGAAGCGGCTTACATTGAGACGTTGGCGATCCTTCCCACCCCCCTCTGTCCTGCCGGACATCTCCCCCGCAAGGGGGGAGATTGGCTGTTGCCAGCGCTTTCGCCAACCTCTTGCTGCCTTGCAGCGAAAATCGTCGCCCCCGCCATCACCGCCTTACCCGCGATTTCAGCCAGCGGTCGAACGCGACGGCGAGGATGAGGATCAGGCCGATGACGATGCTTTGCGTGTATGACGAGACGTTGTTGAATTGCAGCCCGTTCTGCAGGACGCCGATCAGCCCTGCACCGACCACCGTGCCGCCGACGCTGCCGATGCCGCCGAACAGCGAGGTGCCGCCGATGACGACCGCCGAGATCACCGTCAGCTCGTAGCCGATGCCGGCGACGGCTTCGGAGGAGTTGAGCCGCGCCGACAAAACGAAGGCGGCAAGGCCGGCGAAGAAGCCGACGATGATGTAGACCGAGATCAGGATGCGGTCGACGCGCAGGCCGGAGAGCCGCGCGGCCTCGGCATTGCCGCCGACGGCGTAGACGGCGCGACCGTAGCGCGTGTAGCGCAGCACGATGTGGCACAGGATTGCGGCAATCGCGAAGATGATCGCCGGCACCGGCACCGGGCCGATCAGGCCGGTACCGAACCAGCGCATCGAGGCGTCGAAGCCGGAGATCGGGCCGCCATTGGAGATCGTCAGCGTTAGGCCGCGAAACACGGTGAGGCCGCCGAGCGTGACGACGAAGGGCGGTACTTTCAGCCTGGTGATGGCAAAGCCCTGGACACCGCCGGCCACGGCGCCGACGACGACGGCGGCGAGAAGGGCGGCGAACCAGCCATAGCCCAGCGTGCCCGTTGTCGACAGCGACAGCGTGTTGGCGGTGCCGCCCTTGGCCACCACCGCCGCGACCATGCCGCAGAAGGCGAGCAGCGAGCCGACCGACAGGTCGATGCCGGCGGTGAGGATAACGAAGGTCATGCCTAGCGCGATCAGGCCGGTGATCGAGATCTGGCGCATGATGTTGAACAGGTTGATCGGGTCGATGAAGCTCGGCTTCAGCACGGTGAAGACGACGATCAGCACCGCCAGGAACATCAGCGGGCCGAAGCTCATCAGCAGGCGCGCAAGATTGACGCCGCCGCGCTGGCTCCGTTCGGTCGTGCTGGTCATTGCGTTGCTTCCTGATTCTGGGCTTCCTGCTTCTGGTCGAGCGCCATCAGTTCCATCAGTTTCTCCTCGGTCGCCTCGATGCCAGGCATCTCGCCGGTGATGCGCCCGCGCCGCATGGTGACGATCCTGTCCGACACGGCAAGCACTTCGGGCAGCTCGGACGAGATCATCATGATGGCGATGCCGCGCGCGGCGAGCTCTACCAGGATCTGATGAACCTCCGCCTTGGCGCCGACGTCGACGCCGCGCGTCGGTTCATCGACGATCAGCACCTTGGGATCGCGTGCCAGCCAGCGGGCAAGGATGACCTTCTGCTGATTGCCACCGGACAGTCCCTCGATCGCCTGCTCGGGCGAGGCCATGCGGATCGACAGCATCTTCCTGTAGTTCGCCAGCGCTTCTCGCTCGCGCCGCTCGGCCATGAAACCGACATTGGAGTAGCGGTCGAGCGCGGCGATCGAGAAATTGGTGAGGATGGCGAGTGCGGCGAAGATCGCCTGGTGCTTGCGGTCTTCCGGCACCAGGCCGATGCCGAGCTCGATGGCATCGGCGGGTGAGGCCGGCGCGATCGGCCTGCCATCGAGCCTGATGGTGCCGGCGGCAATGCGGTCGGCGCCGAAGATGGCGCGGGCGAGCTCGGTGCGGCCGGAACCGACGAGCCCGGCGACGCCGAGGATTTCGCCCGCCTTGAGGTCGAGATCGACGCCTTCGAGCACGATGGCGTGCGGCGCCTGCGGATCGCGCACCGTGCGCAGGCCGCCCACCGAGAGCCGGACGTCGCCGGCGACATCGCGCTGCGTCGGCCTCGCATAGAGCTCGGAAGCGGCGCGGCCGACCATCTTCTCGATGATCTTCGGCAGTTTGATCGGCCCACCTTCGCGGTCGAGATGGCCGGCCAGCCTGCCGTCGCGCAGCACCGTCATACGGTCGCAGATTGCCGATGCCTCCTCCAGCCGGTGGGTGACGAACATGATGGCGACGCCGTCTTTGCGCAGCCGGCCCATAATCGCCATCAGCTTCTGCACTTCGGTTTCGGTCAGCGCCGAGGTCGGCTCGTCCATGATGATCAAGCGGCTCTTCAGCGATAGCGCGCGGGCGATCTCGACCAGCTGCTGTTCGGCCACCGACAGTGCGGAAACCGGCGTCGCCGGGTCGAGATCGAGGCCGACACGAGCGATGATCGCGCGGGAATCTTCCTCCATTCGCCGCCAACTGACCAGCCCGAACCGGCCGAGCGGTGCGCGGCCGATGAAAATATTCTCCGCCACGGTCAGCGTCGGGATCAGGCTCAGTTCCTGGTAGATGGTAACGATGCCGTGGCGTTTCGCATCCTGCGGATTGTGCGGATTGAATTCGACGCCGTCGAAGACGATGCGACCGCTGGACGGCGGCATCACGCCGGACAGGATCTTGAGCAGCGTCGATTTGCCGGCGCCGTTCTCGCCGAGCAGGCCGAGTATCTCGCCGGGGCGGACTTCGAGCGAAACGTCGTTCAGCGCGGTGACGCCGGCAAAGCGCTTGGTCACGCCCTCGACGGTGAGCAGGGCGGGGGAGGGCACAATAGCGGCTGCCTTGGGCAAAGTTTGCTCCTCGATCATTCGGTTGTACGCAAGGCTGGCGGGACAGCACCCCCCCTCTGTCCTGCCGGCCATCTCCCCCTCAAGTGGGGAGATTGGCAGCCTCGTTGGCCTCGCTTCTTCTGCAAGATCGAAAATTAGCGAAAGCCCGGGTAACATCCAATCTCCCCCTTGAAGGGGGAGATGGCCGGCAGGCCAGAGGGGGGTGCTGTCCCGCCGGCTTCGCCTACTTCGTCTCGCCCAGCCTCTCCGCCTTGTCGAGATTGTCCTTGCCGATGACGATCGGCGTCAAAAGCACCAGCTTTTCCTTCGGCTCGGTCTTGTCCCTGGCGTAGGCGACCGCGATCTGCACGGCGGTGCGCGACTGCTCGCCGGGGAATTGCTCGACCGTGCCGGCCAGCTTGCCGTCGCGCACAGCGACCAACGCTTCGGGAAGCGCGTCGAAGCCGTAGATCTTGACGTCGGTGAAGTTGCGCGCCGCGCAGGCTTCAACCGCGCCAAGCGCCATGTCGTCATTGGCGCAGATGATCGCGTCGGGCTTGCCGTTGGCGGCAAGGCCGGCCTCGGTGACGGACAGCGCCTCGGCGCGGGCGAAGTTGGCGGTCTGCTCGAAGATGATCTGGTACTTGTCCTTCATGGGATCAAGGACGTTGTGCACACCCTTGTTGCGGTCGATCGCCGGGCCGGCACCGGGCTGGCCCTGCAGATGGAAGATCTTGGCGCCGTTCGGGAACGCCGCCACCATGGCCTGTGCTTCGGCCTCGCCGCCCTTGACATTGTCGGCGCCGACATGGGCGAGGATGCCTTCGACGCCCTCGACGCGGCGGTCGATAGTGACGACGGGAACGCCGGCCTTCACCGCTTCCTCGATGGCTGGGGCCAGCGCGTTGACGTCGAGCGGCGAGATGACGATGGCGTTGACCTTTTGCACCAGTGCCGCCTCGATGTCGGCGGTCTGCTTGGGCGCCGAATTCTGGCCGTCGCTCTCGACCAGGTTGACGCCTTGCGCCTGCGCCTCAGCCTTGATCTGGTTCAGCATGTGCACGAAGAACGGAAAGCCGAGGCTCGGCACCGAACCGAGGATGGTCAGCTTGTCCTGGGCGAAAGCCAATTGCGGAGCGGCCAGCGCCAAGGCGCCCATCGCCGCGGTCGACAGCAGGAATTCACGTCTGTTGATCAATTTAGTCTCCTCCCAGATGAGCGCACGACCCCGAAACCGGAATGGGTTTTCCGGAAGGTTCCTTGCGTCGATTCAAAAATGGAGTGTCCTTCGAGCGCCCAACTCGTGTTTGAAGGGACGCAACGGCGCTCCAGCCGGTCCACCGCGACGTTCTCCTCCGCTCGGTGCCTGCCGGCGGATGCTAGCCAAGGCCGGAGCTTTGCGCAAGAACGGGTGGGACTTGCTCTTTCCCACAAGGGGTGAGGGGAAGATCTTTCGCTTACCGATCGATCATCACCATGGTGCGCTCGCCGTAGCGCGGACCGGCGACCTTGCCCGGCGCCAGCGCGTCGTCGAGCACCTGCATCTCGGCGGCGTCCAGCTTGATCGAAGCCGCGGCGACGTTCTCCTCGAGGTATTTTCTGCGCTTGGTGCCGGGGATCGGCACGATGTCGATGCCGAAGTCGCTCCCCTTGTGGAGCAGCCAGGCCAGCGCGATCTGGCCAGGCTTGACGCGCTTGGCCGCGGCGATGTCGAGTACCATGGCTGCCGCCTGCATGTTGGCGTCATAGTTGGCGCCCTGGTAGCGCGGATCGCCGCGCCGGTAATCGCCCTCTGGATAGTCTTCGGCGCGCCTGACATCGCCGGTGAGAAAACCGCGGCCGAGCGGCGAGAACGGCACCAGGCCGATGCCGAGCTCCTTCAGCAGCGGAATGATTTCCGGCTCGAGATTGCGCTCCCACAGCGAATATTCGCTCTGCACTGCCGACACCGGATGCGCCGCATGCGCCCGGCGGATGTTGGCGGCACCGGCTTCCGACAGGCCGAAGAAGCGAACCTTGCCCTGAGCAATCAGCTCGCCGACAGCACCCGCCACCTCCTCGATCGGCACCGCCGGATCGACGCGGTGCTGATAGAGAAGGTCGACATGGTCGGTGGCGAGCCTTCTCAGCGAACCTTCGACAGCCTCGCGGATATGCTCCGGCCGGCTGTCGCGCTCGGTGCCGACTTGCTTGCCGTTTTCGATGCGAAAGCCGAATTTCGTCGCGATCGTCACCTCATCGCGCCGGCCCTGCAGCGCGCGGCCGAGCAGTTCCTCGTTAGCGTGCGGCCCATAGACTTCCGCAGTGTCGAGGAAGGTGCAGCCGAGTTCGATGGCGCGGTGCAGCGTGGCGGTCGATTCCGCCTCGTCGGCCGGGCCGTAGGACTGGCTCATGCCCATGCAGCCGAGGCCGATCATGGAAACCTGCAGCCCCTGGCCGCCGAGTTTGCGTGTCGTCAACGTCATGTGAAGTTCTCCAGGTCAGCATCGCGTTCCAAGCCGCCACGTTCAATATAGCGCGCCGGCTCGGTTTCCACAGAGCGAGAGACGCCACCGCGCGAGGGCTCGCAGCGGCCGCCAAATTGACAGCCGACCCGCTCTCGGTCATCCTTAGGCATGCCGCCTTGCGGCTTTGTGCGTGAGTAACCAGCATGGCCAGTTCCGTCACCAGCCAGAAATCCAAGCGTGCCGCGGTGCGCAAGGCGCTCGACCGCCACAAGGTCTACATCACCGCGCAGCGTTTTTCCGCCGGCGGCTACAGTGCGCGGGTGCTGGTCGACGGCGAGGCCTATTGGGTCGACGAATTCCGGCTCAGCCAGCTGCAGCAGGGCCTGTCGCCGGCCGAGCTCGAATTGACGCCGGCCACCGACGATTGAGCGGCGTGACCTCCCATCCTTCGTCATCCCAGGGCGGAGCAGGAGCGAAGCGACGTCGCGGAGACCCTGGGATCCATGCCGTGACATTGGAGTGCCGCTGCGATGGGATTTTGATGCTGCGCTCGTTGCTTTTGCCCACCACCTACGCCTAGTCCATGCCAGCTCCTTCGAAGCTCAAGGCCTATCGCGCCAAGCGCGAGTTCACGAGGACGCCGGAACCGGCCGGTGGCCTGGCTGCCGGTGAAGGCAACCGCTTCGTCGTCCACAAGCACCACGCCACCGCCGATCACTATGATTTGCGCCTGCAGGTCGGCGACGTGCTGAAGAGCTGGGCGGTGCCGCGCGGCCCGTCGCTGAACCCGGCCGACAAAAGGCTGGCGGTCGAGACCGAGGACCATCCGCTCGAATATATCGATTTCGAGGGCGTCATTCCCGAAGGCGAATATGGCGGCGGACCGATGATCGTCTGGGACACCGGCGTCTGGGCGCCGATGGACGATGTCGAAAAGAGCCTGCGCACCGGCTCCTTCAAGTTCCGGCTCGCCGGCGAGAAGCTCAATGGCGGCTGGATGCTGACGCGGCTGAAACCGAAGCCCGGCGAGGATGAGGGCAAGAAGAACTGGCTGCTGTTCAAGGAGCGCGATCTCGCCGCCGATGCCACGCTCGACATACTGGAAGCCCGGCCGGAAAGCGTCAAATCCGGCCGTCGTATTGAGGAACTGGTGGCACCGCCGAAGCCTGCCGCCAAACCTGCCAAGCCGGTGGTGCTGAAACCCGGCGCTTTGCCGGGCGCCGTCAAGGCGCCCCCGCCTTCCCGGATCGAGCCGCAGCTGGCGACCTCCGTGGCCAAGCCGCCGGACGGTGAGGATACTGGGGTGGAATGGCTGCACGAGATCAAGTTCGACGGCTACCGCACCATGGCGCACCTGGCCGACGGTGCGGTCAGGCTGATCACCCGCGCCGGCCTCGACTGGACGAAGCGCTATGGCGACCTGCCGCTTGCCTTCGCCAGGCTGCCGTGCCGGGAGGCGATCATCGACGGCGAGGTCGTCGCGCTCGACGCCAAGGGCATCAGCCGCTTTGCCCTTCTGCAGGACGCGCTGGCCGAAGGCGCCGGCAACAAGCTCCACTTCTACGCTTTCGACCTCGTCTATCTCGACAGCTGGGACCTGACAAAAGCGCCGCTTCGGCGGCGCAAGGCGCTGCTTTCGCAACTTCTGTCCGGTCTCGGCGCCAACTCCGCCATCCAGCTCAGCGATCATGTCGAAGGCGACGGCCAGGCGCTCTATGACCAGGCATCCGAGATGGGGCTGGAGGGTGTGGTGTCGAAACGCGCCACGGCGATCTACCAGAGCGGCCGCACCAAAACCTGGACCAAGACCAAGGCGCTCCAGACCGGCGACTTTGTCATCGCTGGCTACACCGTCTCCGACGCGGCCGAGGGACTCGCTGCACTTGGCCTCGGCGAATTCGAAGACGGCGAGCTGCACTATCGCGGCAAGGTCGGCACCGGCTTCGATGCCGCGACCGCAGGCGAATTGCTGGCGCGGCTGGAGCCGTTGCGGGCCGGTGCATCCGCGCCCGAGGGCGTTCCGCGCGAGATCATGCGCGAGATGAACTGGGTGCGGCCGCTGCTTTCGGCGCATATCCATTACGCCAACCGGACCACCGACAATGCGCTGCGCCATGCCGTGTTCCGCGGCCTGCGTGACGTCGGCCTGTCGACGCCGGTTTCGGCCAAGCGCAAGCGGCTGATCGCCGAGGCCGACCTCGCCACAATCTGGGTGACCAACCCGACGCGGCGGCTGTTCGGCAAGACCGGCCCGACCAAGCTCGACATCGCCGTCTATTACGCGCTGGTCGGCGATTTCATGCTGCCGCACATTCTCGGCCGGCCGGTCTCGCTGGTGCGCTGCCCGACCGGCAAGCCGCAGGACTGTTTCTTCCAGCGCCACGCCTTCACCGGCATGCCTTCCTCGGTGGCGACCTTCGAGGCGACGAATTCGGAGGGCGAGACCAAATCCTATCTCTCGGTGGAAGACGCCAAGGGCTATCTGGCTCTGGCGCAGTTCGGCGTCGTCGAGTTCCACACTTGGGGCACCCATCGCACGCGGCTCGACAAGCCGGACCTGATCGTTTTCGACCTCGACCCGGGCGAAGGGATCGCCTGGCGCGAGGTGGTTGAGGCGGCGGTGCACATTAAGGGCGAGCTGGAAGCGCTAGGGCTGGTGCCGTTCGCCAAGACCTCCGGGGGGCACGGCATCCACATCACCGTGCCGGTGACGCAAAAGCAGAACTGGAAGAAACTGCACCAGGCGACCAGCGCCATCTCCACGCATCTTGCCGCCACCGCGCCCGACACTTTCACCACCACCATGGGCAAGGACAACCGCAAGCGGCGCATCTTCATCGATTTTCACCGCAATGCGCGCGGCCACACCTCGGCGGCTCCCTATTCACTGCGCGCCCGCACCAATTTGCCGGCCTCGACGCCGGTCAGCTGGAGCGATCTGGAATCCATCGATGCTCCGCAGGATCTGAATTATTCCTCGCTGCCGGGCCTTCTGGCGACGTCAGGCGACCCTTGGGCCGACATGGAAGATTTCGCCAGGGATTTGCCGGCGATAGGCACCGCGACGTAGTTCTGCGAGCGCGGCCCAGACTCCATCGACGCTCCGGAAAATTTGAATTATTCTTCGCCACGGACCTCTTGCCTGCAGGCGGCTCCCAGCGGAGGAAGATTTCGCTAGGGATTTGCCGGTATTGTAAGGGGCAATGTAGGATTTCGGCAGCCGCATTCGTCCTCCGGACGAAACAGCGCTGCGAACAGTTCGACAGCACAAGGCCGCGTAGGAGTATTTCATGGCGCCCAGGGCAAGTTGGAAAGGTTACCTCAAGCTCAGTCTGGTCAGCTGTCCGGTCCGGCTCTATCCGGCGACCAGTGCCAGCGAGCGCATCAGCTTCAACCAGCTGCACAAGAAGACGCACAACCGCATCAACATGAAGCCGGTCGACCCTGAAGTCGGGTTGGTCGAGCGTTCGGACCTGGTCAAGGGCTACGAATACGAGGACAAGCAATACATCATCATCGACGATACCGATCTCGACGCGGTGCGCATCGAATCCAACCATACGATGAACATCGAGGCCTTTGTCGACGAGCGTTCGGTCGACGTCATCTACCAGGACGCGCCCTATTACCTGGCGCCGGATGGCGCAATGGCCGAGGAGACCTTTGCCGTGTTGCGCGAAGCGATGCGCAAATCCGGCAAGCTGGCGATCGCCCGCCTTGTGCTGTCCAGCCGCGAGCGCGTGGTGACGATCGGCGCGCGCGAGAACGGCATGTTCGTCTGCACCTTGAGGAATCCGAACGAAGTGCGTGGCACGGCTGAATATTTCGGCAATATCCCGGCCGGAAACCCCGATCCGGAAATGCTGCAATTAGCCGAAGCGCTGATCAAGCAGAAGGAAACCACCTTCGACCCGAAGAATTACGAGGACCGCTACGAGATCGCGTTGATGACGATGATCCGCGAGAAGCTCAAGGGCCACAAGCCTATCATCGCGGCGGCACCTGAGCGCGGCAACGTCATCAATCTCATGGATGCGCTGAAGGCGAGCCTGTCGCAGTCGGCCAAGCCACCGGCCAAGTCGAAGAGCAAGGCCGATGAAACAGCCAAGCCTGCGGCGAAATCCGCCAAGGCCGGCGCTGGCGCGGCCAAGGAAAACCCGCTCAAGGCGAACCTTCTCAAAGCCGTCGGCAAGAGCAAGGCGTGACGGCTCTTGCCGGCACGGTCTTCGGCATCGTCGGCGCGCTGGCGGCCTTTCCGCTCAGGCTGGCGGCGCGCGAGGTCGCGCGCCAGCACGGCCAGTTGCGGCGCGGCGTCACTCGGCGCACCACGCATGTCGTGTTGGGCCGCATGTTGCTCGCCAGGGCCGGCGACATCGAGATCGAGCGCCGCGTCGCTGCGGAACGTGCAGCCGGGCGCAGGCTGGTCAGCGAGAACGGCTTCCTGCGGCTGCTCGGGTTGATGAAGGCACCGGAAGCCTCGACGCTGTCGCGGCAGTCGCTGATCGATCAGTCGCGGCTGACCGGCGCCGATCTCGACCTTTTGTCGCTGTTCGACGCCTTCGAGCATGATTGCGAACCGTATTCCTTCCGCGACCTGATCCTCGCCCGCAAATATGCCGGGCTGGTCGCCGGCGGCGCCTCATGGGGGGCGATCGTGCGGTCGGTGCATCGCTCCGGCCCGATCGCCTCGCTCACCGCCAAATCGCTGAATGTCGGCTCGCAGCACGGGCGGGCCGACGCGATCTATCTCGAGGGCGGCCAGAGCGAAGTCAACGGCCAGCTGCTGTTCGATCTGGGAACGCAGGATGACGACACGCTGGAAGAGCTGTTCGCCGATGCCGAGGCGGCGGAAGGGGCTGAAGACCACGAGCAGGCCGCGGCACTCTACCAGCGCTGCCTAGCCATCGACCCGAGCGATGCCATCGCCGCCTTCAACCGCGCCAACTGCCTGCGCGCCTCCGGCCACGCGGCCGAGGCGGCGCACGACTATGCCCGCGCCATCAAGTGCGACCCGGTGTTCGTCGAGGCATGGTTCAATCTTGCCGGGCTGATGAGCGAAGAGGGGCGGGTGGCGTCGGCTCGGCGGCATCTGCTGAAGGCGATTTCGCTAGATGCGAAGTACGCCGATGCGGTGTTCAACCTTGCGAGGCTGGAGTTCGACGCCGGCAATCTAGCCGAAGCGCGGCGGAACTGGGCGCGCTACCTCGAACTCGACGCGGATTCCGAATGGGCACGTATGGCGGCCAAGGGTATCCAGTTCGTCGATTTGCAGCTGGCGCGGATGTCGGCGGGTTAGGGCTTCATTTGGTCGCGCTTGAACACCCCCCTCTGTCCTGCCGGACATCTCCCCCGCAAGGGGGGAGATCGGCAGCTTCTCCTTACCGCCCGCCTTCCAACGTTGGTGATTGGCGAAAGCGATGGCGACATCCAATCTCCCCCCTTGCGGGGGAGATGGCCGGCGGGACAGAGGGGGGTGCGAAGGAACTCGGCCTTCATCTGCGGGCCACCCCATGACGACCTTCCTCTTCGATGGCCCCGACACTGCCCCAATCACCATCTTGCTCGCCCACGGCGCCGGGGCGCCGATGGACTCTGCCTCGATGACCGCGACGGCAAAAGCGCTGGCCGAGGCCGGCTTCCGCGTTGCGCGCTTCGAGTTCCACTACATGGCGGCCCGCCGCTACGGCCATCGCAAGCCGCCGCCGCGCGCCGAGACGGTTAACCCGGAATATATCAAGGCAATCGCCGATCTCAGGGCGAAGGGCGTGAAGGGTCCGCTCATCATCGGCGGCAAGTCGATGGGCGGACGCGTCGCTTCGATGATCGCCGACGAGATGTTTTCAAAGGGCGAGATTTCAGGGCTGCTGTGTCTCGGCTATCCCTTCCATCCGCCGGACAAACCGACGCAGCTTCGGACAAAACACCTCGCCGACCTCAAGACGCCGACATTGGTCTTCCAGGGCACGCGCGACGAGTTCGGGACCAAAGACGAGGTCGCGACCTATGCTCTGTCCGACGCAATCGAGATCTTCTGGCTGGAAGACGGCGACCATGATCTGAAGCCGCGCAAAAACATCTCCGGCTTCTCCACCGCCGATCATCTGAAGACGCTGGCTGATGCAGTGAAGGCGTGGACCGAACGGATCGTGCGCTGAAGCAGGCCGATGAAGATCGCCACCTTCAATGTCAACAACATCAACGGCCGGCTGCCAAACCTGCTCGCATGGCTGGCCGCCGCCAAACCCGACATCGCCTGCCTGCAGGAGCTCAAGGCCAGGCAGACGCAGTTTCCGCGCACCGCGCTTGCGGCGGCCGGCTACGGGGCGGTGTGGGTCGGGCAGCCGACCTGGAACGGCGTCGCCATCCTTTCGCGTGGCTCGGAGCCGGTGCTGACCCGCGAGGCGCTGCCCGGCGACGACGGCGACCAGCAGGCGCGCTACATCGAAGCGGCGGTCAACGGCATCGTCGTCGCCTGCCTCTACGCGCCGAACGGCAATCCGCAGCCCGGCCCGAAATTCCAGTACAAGCTGGCCTGGCACGAAAGGCTGGAGACGCATGCGGCGCAGTTGCTCGACACCGGCCTGCCGGTGGTGCTGGCCGGCGACTACAACATCGTGCCCGAGCCGCGCGACATCTACCCGACCCGCTCCTATGACGACAACGCGCTGGTGCAGCCGGAAAGCCGGGCATCGTTCCAGCGGCTGCTCGACCAGGGCTGGCTTGATGCGCTGCGCAAGAAGCACCCGACGGAGACGCTCTACACATTCTGGGACTATCGCCGCAATCGCTGGCCGCGCGATGCCGGCCTGCGGCTCGACCATATCTTGCTCAGCAAGAAGCTGTCGCGCCGGCTGGTAGCGGCGGGCATCGACCGCGACGTGCGCGGCGAGGTCGGCGCCAGCGACCACGCGCCGGTCTGGCTGGAGTTGAAGTGAGGCACGAAAGCTGGCGCCGCCTTTCCGGGCGGCAACCAGTCAGGTTGGCCGCGCCGCTTCGCGGGCGAACGCCTCGATCAAAGGGGCGTATCCCTCAAGGTCGGGCTGAGTAGCGAAACTGTAGGTAGCGGCGGTCGAAGCCCAGGGCAGCTTTTCCGAAGTGAAGACTTCGACGAAGGGCACGTACCAATGGTGCTCGTCCAGCATGGTCGCGCGCACGTTGACAAGGAAATCCAGGCCATGCGGACGCGTGAACATCCAGTTCTTGCAGTGCGGGCAATAGAGCTGCCGGTGCGGGCCGTGCAGGCCGCCGACCACCGGCTCGCCTTGCGTTATGGCGAAACCGTCGCTGGGCACGGCGATGGTCAGGGAATACGCGCTGGCGCTCAGCTTCTGGCAGCCGGTGCAGTGACACGCCGTCGTCAGCAAGGGCGGCGCGCTGATGCGAAAGCGTATTCCACCGCACAAGCAACCGCCGTCCCAAGGTAGCTTCCAATCGTCCATCGCTGGCCTCGCCTTAGCCTCTGCCAGCGATCTAGCGCGCGACCGCCAAGCTGCAATCTCACCCTTGAGGGTCCCAGAAGGGAGGAGATCGGCAGCTTCACGTCCTTCCGCCAGGAATCGTGAACACCACGTCGGCGCGGCCGTAGCCGCCATCGGCGACCTCCTCGATCAGCACCATCGTGTAGGGGCGCACGCCTTCGCCGAACATCTCGACGAACAGGGCTGTGGTCTTGTGGACCAGGTCTTCCTTTTGTCCGGCGGACAGCGCGCGCTCAGGCACCTTGAAATTTGCAAACGGCATGATGTCGATTTCCTGTTGGCTGTTGGAGGTAAAGTCAGACCGTGCCACCATTGGCGCGCAGCACCTGGCCGTTGACCCAGCCGCTGTCCGGTCCGGCGAGGAACGACACCACGCCGGCGATGTCGGCAGGCTGGCCGAGCCGCCCGAGCGGGATCATCCTGGTGATCGTCTCGACCAGTGCCTCGGACTTGCCGCCGAGGAACAGCTCGGTGGCCACCGGCCCCGGCGCCACGACATTGACGGTGATGCCGCGCGGCCCGAGTTCCTTGGCCAGCACATGGGTCATCGCCTCGACGCCGGCCTTGGTGGCAGCGTAGACACCGTAGGTCGGCTGGTAGAGCCCGACCACGCTGGACGAGAAGCTGATGATGCGGCCGCCCTGGCGCAGCCGCCTTGCGGCCTCGCGCATGCCGCGGAAGACGCCGCCGAGGTTCACCGCGACCTGTTGCTCGAAACCGGCGTCGTCCGTCTGCGCGATCGGCGCGAGCTTCATGATGCCGGCATTGTTGACCAGCACGTCGAGGCCGCCAAAGGCCTGCTCGGCTGCGTCGAACAGATGCGCGACCCCCTTGGGATCACCGACATCGGCTTGAACTGCGATCGCCGTGCCGCCTGCCGCCTCGATCTCGCGCACCACGCCTTCGGCGGCTTCTGCGCCTCTGGCATAGTTGACGACGACCGAAAAGCCGTCGCGTGCCAGGCGCCTGGCAATTTCGGCACCGATACCCTTCGAGGCGCCGGTCACCAACGCCACCTTTCCATTCCGCGCAGTCATGTCAGCTCTCCAATTCTTGTCGGCTGAAAATAGGCGATAAATCCTGCGGGATAATCGCTCGGGACTTGCCAACACCATTCGGATATGGCGAACAATGGCGATGGACAGTCTCGACCGGATGCGCCTGCTTGCCCGTGTGATCGAGCGCGGCAGCTTCACCGCGGCTGCCGCCGATCTCTCGATGTCGCGATCGACCGCCACCGAGGCGATCAAGGACCTAGAGGCGCGGCTGGGGGTGAGGCTGCTCGAACGCACCACGCGCCATGTCACCCCGACGTTGGACGGCCAGGCCTATTACCAGCGCTGCCTCGCCATCCTTGCCGATGTCGAGGATGCCGAGGCAGGCTTTCAATCGGCGCAGCCGCAGGGCCTTTTGAGGATCGACGTGCATGGCTTCATGGCCCGCCATTTCATCCTGCCGCGGCTTTCCGAGTTCCTCGACCGCTATCCCGGGATCGACCTGCATATCGGCGACGGCGACCGGCTGGTCGATCTGGTGCGCGAGGGCATCGACTGCGTGCTGCGTTCCGGCGAACAGGCCGACAGCGGCATGATCATGCGGCGGGTGGCAACATTGCGCGAAGTCACCTGCGCCAGCCCCGCCTATCTCGAAAAGCACGGCATGCCGGCAACCCCCGACGATCTCGAAGGCCATCTGATGGTCGGCTTCCGCTCGTCGCGGACCGGCGAGGTCATGCCGCTCGAATTCACCGTTGGCGGCGCGTTGCGCTATGTCAGCCTGCCCAACCGGGTGACGGTCAACGGCTCCGACACGATGGCGGAGCTGGCGCGCCTCGGCTTCGGCCTGGTGCAGGCGCCGCATTACCGCTTCGCCGGGGATTTCGCGCGCGGCACGCTTGTCGAAGTGCTGCCGGACTACCCGCCGTCACCGACACCGCTGTCGGCGCTCTACCCGCAGAACCGCCAGCTCGCGCCGCGGGTCCGCGTGTTCATCGACTGGGTGACCGGGATTTTTGGCGAGGATGGGACATCGGGCCGGGCGTGATCGTGCACCGGGGCCGCCAGGCTACTTTGCGAAGGGCCGCGATACTTCACGCCCCCCTCTGTCCTGCCGGACATCTCCCCCACGAGGGGGGAGATCGGCGGCTTCAACGGCGGCGCCGAGCATCCTTGACCCACCTACCACCCACGCTATGCTCGCATCCATGTCAGGGACCAGCCCCGCGGCCACCGCACCGCTCATCGTGATCGACCTTCAGACCGGCATGTTCGACGGCGTTGCCGAGCCGCCGATCCATGATGCCGACGGCATGGTTGCCCGGACCCGCGCGCTGATCGAATGGGCACGGCGCAACGGGCGCAAAGTCGCCTTCGTCCGGCATGATGGGCCGCAGGGCGATCCTCTGGCGCCGGGTGAGCCGGGCTGGCCGGTGTGGCCGGCGCTTGGCCAGGCCGAGGACGAGCCGACTTTCGCCAAGCGTGTCGGCGATGCGTTCAGCAATGCAGCCCTTGCAGAATGGGTGGCCGGGCAGGGCGCCGGCGAGGTCGTTCTCATCGGCGCGCAGACCGATTTCTGCGTGGCGGCCACGGTGAAGGGCGCCTTTGCAGCGGGCCTGGGCGTCACGGTGGTTTCCGACGCCCACAGCACGCTCGACGCCGCCAGCGAGACGGCCGCGGAGATCATCGCCCGGCACAATGCGGCATTTGCCGCCACCGGGGTTAAACTGGTGACGACAAAAGCCCTGACCGATAGCTGATCCGCCGGCTCATCCCTACGCCGTCAAAGCCTGATCCAGCCGGGAAGAAACTGGCGGGTTCAGACAATTTGGCGCGGGGCACCTCACCACTTGCGGGCTTCCGCAAGCGCGGCCTATCGCGTATTGGCGCGGGAACGCTCCTTTGGCCTTTCCCGGAAAACCATGATTCGTCTCGAAAGCATCAGCAAGCAGAACGGCAGGCAGATCGTCTTCATCGAAGCTTCGGCCGCCTTGCAGAAAGGCGAGAAGGTCGGGCTGGTCGGTCCCAACGGCGCCGGCAAGACGACGCTGTTTCGCATGATCGACGGCGAGGAGCAGCCTGACGAAGGCCAGGTCTCGGTCGATCGCGGCGTCACCATCGGCTATTTCAGCCAGGATGTCGGCGACATGTCCGGCCGCAGCGCCGTCGCCGAAGTGATGGACGGCGCCGGGCCGGTGAGCGAAGTGGCGGCCGAGATGCGCGAGCTCGAGCACGCCATGGGCGACCCTGACCAGGCCGACCAGATGGACGAGATCATCGCCCGCTACGGCGAGGCGCAGCACCGCTTCGAGGAACTCGACGGCTATGCGCTGGATGGGCGCGCCCGCGAAGTGCTCGACGGCCTCGGCTTCAGCCAGGAGATGATGGACGGCGACGTCGGCAAGCTGTCCGGCGGCTGGAAGATGCGCGTCGCGCTCGCCAGGATCCTTTTGATGCGGCCCGACGCCATGCTGCTCGACGAGCCGAGCAACCATCTCGACCTCGAAAGCCTGATCTGGCTGGAGCAGTTCCTGAAGAACTATGACGGCGCGCTGCTGATGACCTCGCACGACCGCGAGTTCATGAACCGCATCGTCAACAAGGTGGTCGAGATCGACGGCGGCTCGCTGACCGCTTACTCCGGCAACTACGAATTCTACCAGCAGCAGCGGGCGATTGCCGACCGGCAGCAGCAGGCGCAGTTCGAGCGCCAGCAGGCGATGCTGGCCAAGGAGATCGCCTTCATCGAGCGCTTCAAGGCGCGGGCGTCACATGCCGCCCAGGTGCAGAGCCGGGTGAAGAAGCTGGACAAGATCGACCGTGTCGAGCCGCCCAAGCGCCGCCAGAAAGTGTCGTTCGACTTCCAGCCGGCGCCGCGCTGCGGCGAGGACGTGGTGACGCTGAAGAACATCCACAAAAGCTATGGCAGCCGCTCGATCTACGAGGGGCTGGATTTTCAGGTGCGTCGCCGCGAGCGCTGGTGCGTGATGGGCATCAACGGCGCCGGCAAGTCGACGCTGCTGAAGCTGGTGGCTGGCGCTTCCGAGCCGGATAATGGCACGGTGGCGCGCGGCCCGAGCGTCAAGATGGGCTATTTCGCCCAGCACGCCATGGAAGTGCTGGAGGGCGAGCGCACCGTGTTCCAGACGCTGGAAGACGCGTTTCCGCAGGCCGGCCAGGCGCCGCTCAGGGCGCTGGCCGGCTGCTTCGGCTTTTCCGGCGACGAGATCGAGAAGAAATGCCGCGTGCTGTCGGGCGGCGAGAAGGCGCGGCTGGTGATGGCGCTGATGCTGTTCGATCCGCCCAATTTGCTGGTGCTGGACGAGCCGACCAACCACCTCGACATCGCCACCAAGGAGATGCTGATCACGGCACTGTCGCAGTACGAGGGGACCATGCTGTTCGTCTCGCATGATCGGCATTTCCTGGCGGCGCTGTCGAACCGGGTGCTGGAACTGACGCCCGAGGGGATTCATACCTATGGCGGCGGCTATACGGAGTATGTCGAGCGCACCGGGCAGGAGGCGCCGGGGTTGAGGAGCTGAGGCGCGGACCCAGCTCTGCCGCTCGATTCCTGAGGCTAAGCACGAGCTGCTCAGCCGTGTATCGCAATTTCGCGCAGCGGATCGCCGCCATCGATGAACAGCTGGCCTTGCGTGGTCAACGCGGCGCCGAGCCGCCGCAGGGCGATTTCTCCTGCTTCGGGATGACGCCCATCCAGCGCGCCGACGCGCACCGCAACGGCAATATCGAAGCGCTTCTCGTCGGCCTCCAACTCGAAGTCTTCGATCGCGACCTGGCGAAGACTCAACCGGCCTGCCGCAATCTCGGCGCGCGAGGCGGCCCTGGCCTGCACGATGGCCTTGGCCGAGCGGTCGATCGCCAGCACGTGCCCGCCGCCGATCCGGCGCGCGATCTCGCGCGCTGCAGCACCTGGTCCGCAGCCGATCTCCAGCACGCGCATGCCCGGCCGCAAGGGCAGCGCGTTGACGATCGCCAAAAGCCTTGGCGACAAGTCGTTCGCCATTCCCTGTTCTCCAGCTTTTTCGCGATCCGAGATTAGCGACCGCGGCCGGCGACGGGAAGAGACGCGGACATCGCCGATGCATTCACCCAGCTGCCGGGTCGAGGAGGGACATGATCAACATCGAAGAGAACTGGTCGGTCGCCTCAATTGCGGCGGCCGAGCGGCCCGGCGTCGTTGACCTGAGGGGTAGGGAGGGACTGGCGCCGAGCCTAACCGGTGGGGGGTAGATTACCGGCCGTTTATGTGTATACGCTCAAGCTAATATAAGAGCAAGCTAATGTTATGCGTCAGCGGGCGGGACGTTGGTTTCTGATCAGTGGACGGCCGCCGCCTCCTGGCCGCGCACTCCAACCGGCCCAACACCGCTTATTGCCTTCAAGTCGTGGCTCCAATGCTGTACCCAGCCCGAATTCAAGGAGCCTCCATGACCTCACATCCCGACATCCCCGACGCCAGCATGGCCGTCGATGCGGCCGGCATGACAGCCGATGACGAGCGTGCCGACGAGGCGGATGCCGCATGGCAGGACGATGTTCGCGAGGGCGTGCGGCACATAGGCGATCTGGATTCCCTGCCGCTGTCGCCTGCCGAGCGCGCGGCGGCCGAAGCCGCGGCCACGCGTCACAAGGTTCGCATTCCCAAGGCCTATCTCGACCTGATCGACTGGAGCGACCCGGCCGATCCGATACGGCTTCAGGTCATCCCGTCGCCCAATGAACTGACGGAGCAGGAGGGCGAGCTCGACGATCCGATCGCCGACCACGCCTTCAGTCCGGTGCCGAGATTGACGCATCGCCATGCCGACCGGGTTCTGCTGTTCCCGACCTATCAATGCGCGGTCTATTGCCGGTTCTGCTTTCGCAAGGAGTCGCTGACCTCGATCGGCCGGGGTTTTTCGCGCGAGGCGCTGGAGCCGGCGTTCGCCTACATCGAGTCCCATCCGGAAATCCGCGAGGTGATTCTGACCGGCGGCGATCCGCTCTCCCTGCCGGACAAGGCGCTGACGGAAATCCGCGCCCGCGTCGAGGCGATCCAGCACGTGCGGCTGTTGCGCATCCACACCCGCGTGCCCGTGGCGCTGCCCTCGCGCGTCACCGGCGGGCTGGTTCAAGCCTTGCAGGGCCGGCTGATGGTCACGGTCGTCACCCATTTCAACCATCCGCGCGAGATCACCGAGGCGACCGAGCGGGCCTGCCGTACTTTAAGGCAGGGCGGCTTCGTGCTGCTGAACCAGAGCGTTCTGCTGAAAGGCGTGAACGACACGGTCGAGGTGCTGGAAGAGCTGTGCCGCGAGCTGATGTACCGCCTTGGCGTCAAACCCTATTACCTGCACCACGGCGATCTCGCGCGCGGCATGGCGCACCGGCGCACCACGATCGCCGAGGGCCAGGCGCTGGTCAGCGCCTTGCGTGCGCGCCTGTCGGGCATCTGCAACCCCGTCTATGTGCTGGACCTGCCGGACGGCGGAGGGAAAGTGCCGCTCGGCCGGTCCTATCTCGAGGCGCGGGACGGGGAGACGTGGCAGATACGTGGGCTTGATGGGGTTGTGAGGGCGTACAGGGAGGTTGCTGGGGAGTAGGGGACGCGCAGCCACCGAACCGTCGAGGTCGCGTTCAGCTTATGTAGTAATGTCCCATATAGATATCATGGTCTAGACAGGACATGTTCGGTTCTGGGAATGTGCATTGGACGTTCCGCTAGTTTAGTCAACTAATATATATCGCCCAACTCATATCGTCGGTTTTGGGCTAGCGGGAAAACCTGCCTCCTGCTTGTACGACGGTGCCTGAGGCCACACTTTACAACCGGCTGGCAAAGCTCCCTTTTGTTGATGTCAGCCTAAATCCGGCTGGTGTTTCGATGCGGCGTTGAGGCTATAAAGCCGTTCAACCGGGCGGCCTTGAGATGCATTTCGGTCGGTCGAGAGGGGGTATGGTGATCGACGGAACGCCAAACGTGATTCTGCTGATCGGCAGCGCCCCCGATGTGGTGCGCTGCGCGGCCTGGCCCAAGCAGGCCTTCGGCAAGATCGTCGCCATCAACAATGCCTGGCGCGTGCGCCCCGACTGGGATTTCCTCGTCCATGCCGGCGATTTCCCGGCGGAGCGGATGCCGCAAGGCGATCCCCTGCAGCAGGCGCAGATCTTCAGCGCCTCGCATTACGTTCCGGCGCAAAACAGCTTTGGCGGCTTCGTCTTGCCGGCGGCACCATGTCGATGACGGCGGCCTACTGGACGATCCACAGCCAGAAGCCCGACGTGCTGGCATTCCTTGGCTGCGACATGATCTACGACCAGCCCGGCAACACGCATTTTTATGGCGTCGGCCGCGCCGACCCTTTGCGCAACGACGTCACGCTGCGCAACCTCGAGGCGAAGTCGGCCCGCCTGCTCATCCATGCGCTCCGGCGCGGGTGCCTGTGCGTCAACCTATCCGACCTGCCGCGCAGCCGGCTGATCTTCCCGCGGCTGACGCTCGACGAGCTCGGCGCGCTGTCTTCCTCGCAGCTTTCGGAAATGAAGGCGGAGATGCTTGCCGGCCTGCAACTCGATCAGGCGGAGGAGGCCGACAGGATCGAGAAGGAACTCGGCTATTTCTTCGAGGACGGCATGTACTGGAAGCACCTCGACAAGCTCGACGAGAAATTCCTGGCCGATATCGACCGGCTGTGGATGGCGGCGGTGGAGGCGAGCCAGCCGAAGCTGCCAATCTCCCCCACGAGGGGGGAGATCGGCGCGTCGTCCGCTTAGCTTTTGGCCGCCTCGAGCTTGTCTTGCGTCTTCGTCTCGAAGTCGCTGGCGTCATGGCGCTCGTGCAGCTGCATCGAAGGCTCGCCGAAGGTGCGATTGACCATGCGGCCGCGCTTCACCGCCGGCCGGGCGTCGATGGCGTCGGCCCAGCGCTGCACGTTCTTGTACTCTTCCACCTGCAGGAACTCGCCGGAATCATCATACATGCGGCCCTTGGCCAGGCCGCCATACCAGGGCCACACCGCGATGTCGGCAATCGTGTAGTCGCTGCCGCCTAAATACTCGCTTTCGGCGAGGCGCCGGTCAAGCACGTCCATCTGCCGCTTGGTCTCCATGGCGAAGCGGTCGATGGCATATTCGATCTTCATCGGCGCATAGGCATAGAAATGGCCGAAGCCGCCGCCGAGATAGGGCGCCGACCCCATCTGCCAGAACAGCCATGACAGGGTTTCGGCACGAGCCGGCTGCTCTGTCGGCAGGAATTCGCCGAATTTTTCGGCGAGATAGAGCAGGATCGAACCGGATTCGAAGATGCGGATCGGCTTTTTCCCGCTGCGGTCCATCATGGCCGGGATCTTGGAGTTGGGGTTGACCTCGACGAAGCCGCTGCCGAACTGGTCGCCGTCATTGATCCTGATCGGCCAGGCGTCGTATTCGGCGCCGCTGTGGCCGAGCGCCAGAAGCTCCTCCAGCATGATCGTCACCTTGACGCCGTTCGGCGTCGCCAGCGAATAAAGCTGCAGCGGATGCTTGCCGACCGGCAGTTCCTTGTCATGCGTCGGGCCGGCGATCGGCCGGTTGATGTTGGCGAAAGCGCCGCCATTTGGCTTGTTCCAGGTCCAGACTTTTGGCGGCGTATATTGGTCCGTTGTGTAGTCGTTCATGTCGGGAGGCCTTTGGATTGGAAGGATTGGGGATTGGAAGGATTGGGGAGGATCTCAGGGTATCAACTTGGGTGATGGAGGAGGAACTTTGCATAGGACAGCTTCGGATAGCCGTAGGTACAGATAGGGCGGCCGGCGCTGTTGCAAAACCCCGGCGCCAACGGCGAGGCGCCGGTCCACACCAAAGCCGGCGCCGCCTCTTGCGCCTGGTCACCTGCGCCATACCTATAGCCCATATCGGCCTGCGAACCTCATATCAGCCTGCGAACATTGCCAGGAACCAAAGCATGAATATCGAGCCCCTTTTGCGATCCATCGTGGCCGTCCGCGCCACCGTCCCCGAAGACGCCTTCACGGCAGACGCGCTGGGCACCCGCCGCGAAGGCAGCGGCGTCGTCATCCGCGGCGACGGGTTGGTGCTCACCATCGGCTATCTCATCACCGAGGCCGAGGAGGTCTGGCTGGCCGACCAGGACGGCCGCGTGGTGCCCGCCCATGCGCTCGCCTACGATCAGGAATCGGGCTTCGGCCTGGTGCAGGCGCTGGCGCCGCTCGGACTGCCCGCCATTGCGCTCGGTGATGCGTCCAGGGCGAAGATCGGCGATCCCGTCGTGCTCGCCGACGGCGTCGGCCGCTCGGTGCGGGCGCAGATCGTCACCAAGCAGGAATTCGCCGGCTATTGGGAATATCTGCTCGACGAAGCGATCTTCACGGCGCCGGCCCACCCCTCATGGGGCGGCGCCGGCCTCATCGGCGCTGATGGCAGGCTGCTCGGCATCGGTTCGCTGCGCCTGCAGATGAGCCGCAACGGTGAGGTCGCCGACATCAACATGGTGGTGCCGATCGATCTGCTGCCGCCTATCCTCGACGATCTCCTGACGCGCGGCCAGGTCGCCAGGCCGCCGCGGCCGTGGCTCGGCGCCTTCTCGGCCGAGAGCGACGGCAAGGTCGTGGTGATGAGCGTCGCCGAGGGCGGCCCGGCCGCCCAGGCGGGCCTACGCCAGGGCGACGTCATCTCGGATGTCCGCGACGCGGCGGTCGACGGGCTCGCCGATTTTTATCGCAAGCTGTGGAAGAGCGGCCCGGCGGGCGCCGAGATCCCGATCCGGGTGCTGCGCGACGGCCGCGAAACCTGGCTGCGTGTCAAATCCGCCGATCGCAACAGCCTGCTGTGGAAGCCGCCGCTGCAGTGAGGCAACCGAAACCTCTCACGCTCCGCAAGCGCTGAAGCCAGTGCCTGGGGTCCACTCCGCGAACGGGATGACCTTGCCTTCGACCGATACGGTCGCGTGCCTGGTGGTGCCGTCCGCCAGCTTCTTGCTGCTTTTGCCCTTGCCGGTCAGCACATTGTAGTCGCAGTGGCCGGCAACATTGTCGTCCATGTAATCCCAATATTCGTAGGCGAAACCGGCGACGACGAACGTGCCGTTGCGCCAGGCGAGCGTCAGCGTCTTGTTGGTCCGCTCGCTGCCGATCTCCATCGCCGGAATATAGAGCTTGATCGAGCCGTTGGGGAGCGCGGTGAGTTCGGGCTCGGCGTCGGATGTGGCGGGGCCTGGCCGGTCGTAGTCCTTCCATTCCGCGTAAATCTGTTCATGCACGACCCCGGCAGGCCTGAGAAAATTGCCGTCGCGGTCCCTGAGGAACAAATGCAGGTCCATGGAATAGCCGGGCTCGGTCTCGACGATCATCGCCAGATCGGCGGCGCCATCGCCGTTCCAGTCGCCGGTCGCCGCCGTGATGATCTTCTGGGTCTCGATCGGCTCCGCCAGGGCGGCGGCCGGCAGCAACAGGACCAGACCGAATATTGTCGATCGCATGTAAATCCCCCGAGCTTGGGCAGGCCTGAGACGCACGCGCTTCTCAGGAGGCCCGGCTCTGCCGCGTCTCGGAACGGCTCGTCTCGTTGAGCAGCCGGCAGAGCGAAACCGCTTCACGACGGCTCAGGCCGATCAGCGCGATCTGCGAAAATTGCGCCGGCAGATCGTGAACGATGTCCCACACCATCCATCGTCCGTTCGGCTCCAAGACACATTCGTAGCGCAATAGTTGTTCCTGCATCCGACCCCCCGGCTTTGCTCACCGGACTGGTACAGTGTCGAGGTAAATGAGTTGTTGCGCCGCGAGAGTATTCCACGGCTATCAAAACCAGGCGTTGAATCCCGCAGCGGCGAGCCTGACACACAGCAGGCCGCCCGGCGGGGCGGATCTCGACAAGGCGGCAGGGCAGGGACGCTTCTGGCGTGAGCGGCGCCGGCCGCCAACGTGGATCAGGCGTTGCGGCTCGCCATATGCGCGTCGAGCTTCCTCCTCGAGGGGCCGTAGCGCTTGATAATGGTCGCGGCCTCGCTTTGCGGTATGCCGTATTTGCGGGCAAACGCAGCGACCTCGTATGGCTCTTCGCCGGAGACCAGTTTGCGATCCTGCTTGGTCTTGGATTTGTCGTCGGCCATGGCGTCCTCCATCACATCTGGTCGTTATAGGGCTCCTTGGTCCGGCCGACCATCCTGGCCAGTTCGGCAAAGGACGGCACGCCGGTTTCGCCCTGGGCATTGTTGGCCGCCTGCAGCAGCCTGAGCGGAAAGCAGACGGCGTCGCGGTTGGACGGCGACATGTCTTCATAGAGACGCTCGTCGCTGGTCATCGCCGCCTCGGCTCGGCGCAACGCCATGTCGACTTCGTCGACCGATAACAGGCCCTTGTGGACCAGCGCGTTGTTGACGGCCGCGATTGCCATCATCAGTCCTTCGAGCTGGAGATTGGCGACGTTCATCGTCTTGCGTCCTTGCCGGGCTTCTTGACGGTAGCCTTGCCGTCTGGACGGATCGCTGCGCGCGGCGGGTTCTGGCCCTCCGAATGCCGGGTCTTGTCGTCGAAATCGTCAGCCGGCCTGGTCAATCCCATGCCGCCGGGAGGTGGCTTGTTGCCGGCCGCATCCTGCGAGAATTCGTCGGCCGCGTCGGGGCTCGTCTTTGCCGGATATTTCCTCGCTCCGGTCTCGTAGCGGTTCTGGTCGTCGGCCATGTCCTGTGCTCCGGTTGCAATGAGCAGATAACTTTCATGCGACGGCAGCGGTTCCGTGGCGAAATCGACCTTGCCGGTGCCGCAGCCTTAGCAATCTGTCGGGTTTTCGTGCATTCTTGTGCATGCCAACGATGCTTCGCTCCGACGCGCCGGCAAAATGCTGCTCCTACTGCGGTGGGCGTGACCACAATTACGAGGATTGCCCGAAGCGCAAAAGCGATGCCGAACGGCAGAAGGACGCGTCAGGCAACGCCTACCAGCGCGGCGCTGCGGCTGGAGTGGAAGTCCGCTAAAGCGGTTCCAGAAAAGTGTCGGCGGTTTTCCGTCCGGAACTGCGTCAAACAGACAAGCGGTTTTCAAAGCCAATCTCCATTGTCCGCCTAGCCTGATGGCGAGCTACCAATCGCTACCTTGCATAAACAGGTAGCGTGTTATATACAGCCATTGAATTGGAAGTTACGCATGACCGACTCGATCCAGGTGCAGTTGCGAAAAGGCGCTCTCGAGGTGTGCGTCCTGGCCGTGCTGTCGCGGGGCGAAAGCTATGGCTACGAGATCGCCAGCACGCTGGTCGCCGCTGTGAACATGGGAGAAGGCACGATCTATCCGCTGATGCGGCGGATGCAGAATGACGGCCTCGTCGCCACCCGCATCGTCGAGTCGAGCAGCGGGCCGCCGCGCAAATATTACCGGCTCACGCCGCTCGGCCAGCAGGCTTTCGAAGCTCATCACCGCGACTGGCGCTCGCTCGCGGGCGCAGTCGACAAACTTCTTGAGGATTTGCCATGACCAGGGATGCCTTCCTGCGAAAATTGAGACTGGGGCTCGCCGGCTGCCAACTCAGGAGATCGAGGATATTATTGGCGACTACGCCGCCCATTTCGCCGATGCCTCGGGCCGCAGCGAAGCGGAGGTCGCGGCGGCCCTGGGTGACCCGGCCAGGCTTGCCCGCGAACTCCGCGCCGAAGCTGGGCTGCGCCGTTTTGAAACTCATTGGAGCGTGTCGAACATGTTGGCGGCGACGTTCGCGCTTGCCGGCCTTGCCTTCGTCGACATCGTCTTCCTGCTGCCGCTGCTCATCACCGCGGTCGTGCTTGCGCTCGGCCTTGGCATCACGCTTGTCGCCATCGGTGCGCTGGGCATCAAGATCATTCTGACCACGCTGCTGTTCGAGCCCGGCGGCACGCTCACGGCGATGCTTGGCCGCGTCTTCATCGGCGCCGGACTGGTGTGCGGGTTCCTCGGCGGCGGCGCCCTGCTGTTGCTGGGGTCGAGCGCCGGCATACAGGTCTTCGGGCGCTATGCCCGGATGCATTCCCGTCTGACCCACCCGGACCGCAACCAGGCTTGAGCGGTGCCAAGATCGCAATTTGTCATCACGTTGAAGGAAACGGACCATGACTGGAAAACTGGCATTCGTCGCAGCGGCGGGACTGGCCGGCGCCGCGCTCTTCCTGGCCGTCGGCATCGGGCTGGCCGGGCCGGACTGGATCAACGCCGGGGGTTCATGGATTGGCGGACAATCCACCTGCGGAGCAACCACATCGACCAGAAAAGAGGTCACGCTGCCGTTCCGCAACGACGGCAGTTTCACGATCGCTTTGCCGGCTTCAGTCCGTTATCAGCCGGGTGACAAGGCCGAGGCCGTCGTCAGCGGCGAGTCGACCCTGATCGACCATGTGCGGATGGAAGGCAGCAGGCTCACCTTGGATTGCGAACCGGGCTGGTTCGCGTCCCGATTCGATGTCAGCGTGTCGGGGCCGGCAATTTCAGACTGGAAAGTGGTCGGCAGCGGCGACCTTGCCCTGTCGCAGATCAATCAGCCCGGGCTGCAGCTGAACATCCGCGGCAGCGGCAGCGTTACCGCAACCGGAACCGCCCAGACGGTCGATCTGGATATCCGCGGTTCGGGCACCGGCCGGCTCAGGAACCTTATCGCCCAATCCGCGCGGATCGAGATCCGCGGCAGCGGCGATGCGGAGATTACCGCACAAGCGTATGCGGACGTCACGATTTCCGGCAGCGGTGACGTCGACGTCTATGGGCACCCGACCATGCGGCGTTCGGAGGTCAGAGGCAGCGGCAGCATTACGCAGGTGCCGTAAAGCAATTTCGGCGTAGGGAATTGCCCTGGCCGGCCCGAACCACCCGGCCGGTCCGACCGGCCGGCGCGAACATCCTTCCATGTCCAGAGGATTGCAATGCCGCCACTATTGTGGGCAAAACCAGCACGGGCAATCAAGTTGGGGTGGGGCAATGACCGATACGCAAGGCAATTCGGGCCGTCCGCAGGGCAAGCCGGGGACGGCGTCGATCGGTTCCGGCCTGATCGCCCTCGTCATCGTGGCGCTCGGCGTCTTTGCGCTCCTGGGATCCTGGTACACGATCGACCAGGGCGACCGCGGCGTGCTCTTGACCAACGGGGCGCTGAGCTCGGTCGTCGATCCCGGGCTGCATTTCAAGCTGCCATGGCTGCAGCGCGTCGAGAAGATCAGCCTGCGCCAGCAGGTGCTCAAATGGGGCTGCGAGAACCAGAACGATTGCAGCGGCCTGCCGGCCATGCAGGCCTATTCGCGCGACCAGCAGCCGGCGGACATGCGCGTCACCGTCAATTTCCACGTGCCGGCCGCCGAAGTCAGCAACGTCTACACCAATTACGGGTCGATCGAGGCACTGGCCGACCGTGTCATCGCCAGGAAAGCACCGCAGGAAATCAAGACGGTGTTCGGCCAGTACGACGCGGTGTCGGTGATCCAGAACCGGGCGAAGTTCAACAAGGACGTCGCCGAGGCCATTGCGGCGGTAACCGATGGCCCGGTGATGATCGACAGCGTGCAGGTCGAGAACATCGACTTCTCCGACGCCTACGAGCAGGCGGTCGAAGCCAGGATGACGGCGCAGGTCGAGGTGCAGAAGCAGGAACAAAACCTGCAGCAGGAAAAGATCAAGGCCGACATCGCCGTCACCCAGGCCAAGGGCCGCGCCGACAGCGTCAAGGCCGAAGCCGAAGCCAGCGCCTACAAGACCAGGATAGAAGGCGAGGCGACCGCGGAAGCCATCAAGGCCCGCGCCGCCGCAATCGCCAACAATCCGCTGCTGGTCGAACTGACCAAGGCGGAGAGATGGAACGGGGAATTGCCGAAGTCGATGATCCCGGGCTCAACCGTACCGTTCCTCGAACTCAGCTCGCCGGCCGCAGCATCGAACTGAGGCGCGGCATCGCGGCGCAACCAGGTCAGGGCGGCGGCGCGGTAGCCGTCGTGATGCGGTCACGGCTGAAGCACGGCGCCTCGGGCGCTTGCTTGCGTTTGCCCGAGAAAAGCCGTCAGCAGCTCCATTCCCGCCGGCCAGTCGCCGAGCCCGCTGTCGCCATTGATGTGGCCAAGCGGTCCGGCGATATGGAGATCGCTGCCCCAGCGCTCGGATTTTGCCCTGACATAGTCCAGCGAGCCGTAGGGATCGTTGGTGCTGGCGACAATCAGCGAGGGAAAGCGAAGCCGTTGTTGCGGTGTCTCGGCGAAGGCGCGGGCGGAGGAGGGGAAGGCCGGCGACGCAGGGTCCGGAACCGCAACCAGCAACGCGCCGCCGACCTCGCGGGGCGAGATCCGCTGCCAGTGCGCGACCAGCAGGCAGCCGAGGCTATGGGCGACGAGCACCGGTGGTGTCCTTGCCAGGCCTACGGCGGCTTCCAGCGCAGCCACCCAGTCGTCGAAGTCCGGCGCGTCCCAACTCGCCGGGCTGAACCGCCGCATCGCCAGGTCCGCCTGTTGCCAACGTGTCTGCCAGTGGGCTTTGCCCGATCCGCCGATGCCCGGCACAATGATGAATTCGGTCATGCGAAGCCCTTCTCTCCTGATGCAACGCGCGCAATTCTAGGTCTTCTCCCAGGCGGCGGAATGAGAGATCATCGGAAAGCAGCGAAGAAATCCGATGGATTAAAGGTGATCATGCGGAACGGCGATTATCGGCCAAGGCTCGATCCCACCGATCTGGCGATCATCGAGATCATGCAGGAGGATGGCCGCATCGGCATCTCCGAGCTTGGCCGCCGCGTCGGCCTGTCCCAGCCCGCCGCTTCGGAACGGGTGAAGCGGCTGGAGGAGCGCGGCGTCATCACCGGTTACAAGGCGGTGATCAATTCGGCAGCGCTCGGGCTCGGCACCATGGCGGTCATCCGCTTGCGCACCACGCATGAGCATATCCAGGCCTGCCTGAAGAAGTTCGCCCAGTTGCCGGAGGTGATCGAGGTACTGCGGGTGACCGGCGAGGACTGTTTTCTGGTCAAGGTCGTCGTCCCGTCACCGCCCGACCTTGAAAGCATCGTCGACAGCATCGGCCACTACGGCACGGTGACGACAAATGTGGTTCTGCGCGCCGAGCCACCGAAGCGGCTGGGGCGCGAATTGGTGACGAGGGCCTGACCGGGGCGCCGCCCCGCCGCCCGTCTATCGCTTTGTCTGCGTATGCCCGACGGCATTGGCGAACGAGATGCCGCCCTTGATCTCGCGCATCGCCATCGAGGTGATCGTGCGCCGCACGCCGGGTAACCGGCTGAGCTCCTCGCGCAGCATCCTGTCGAGCGCCATCATGTCGACGGTGACGATCTGCAGGAGATAGTCGGCCTCGCCTGTCGTGGCGTGGCAGCGGCGGATCAGCGGATGCTTCTGCACTGCCGCCTCGAAGGCGTCCGACAGCTCGAAATCGATCGACACCTGGATAAAGGCTTCGATGCCGAAGCCGAGCTTGGCCGGGTCGATGCGGGTCGAGTAGCCGCGGATGACGCCGGCGTCCTCCAGCGCCTTGACCCGCTTCCAGCACGGCGTCTTGCTCAGGCCAACCTCGTCGGCGAGCGCGGCAAAGGAGATGCGGGCATCGCGTTCGAGCGCCGCGACGATCTTCCGGTCGACCGCATCCAGCATCATTCGTTCTTTCCTTCCGCTTCAGATGCAGTTTTTGTCCTTCGTTTCCCGCCAGCCGAATAACAGAAAGGGACAATGTTCGGCAAGAAAGCGATTAGACTCGGGAACCGGGACCCAACAAGCGCCTGCGGCCCGACGGCCGGGGCAAGGAGCATGGCCATGGACAAGCAGGACTATTATGCCCGCATCGAAACGCCTGAGATGCGCGACTATGGCGTCTACCTCAAATGCGACAGGCTGCTCGCCTGCCAGAAGCCGCTGGCCGAGATGGTCAATGCCGACGAGCTGCAGTTCCAGATCGTGCATCAGGTCGAGGAACTGTGGATGAAGCTCATCGCCTATACGCTGGTCGACGTCGTCGATTTCCTGGAAAAGCAGGACACGCATCGCATCGTCACGCTGATGGGGCGCGTGCACCGGCTGATGCGCATGATGACGGCGCAGCTCGACCTGCTCGAAACCATGTCGCCCAAGGAATACCAGCAGATCCGGTTGCAGCTCGGCAATGGCAGCGGCCAGGAATCGCCGGGCTTCAAGCAGCTGCTGCGGCTGCCGCCCGATCTGTGGCGGGCCTTCAAGGCGTCCTACCTCGATGGCCGCGGGCTCTCGGTCGAGGACGTCTACGATGCCGGCTACGATCACGGCGACAGCTATGTCGTTGCCGAAGCGCTGGTCGAGTTCGACGAGCTGTTCCAGAAATTCCGCGCCAACCACCTCTACCTCATCCACCGCACGATCGGCCTCGGCGCGAAATCGCTGAAGGGCCGGCCGGTCGAATTGCTGGAGGCCGGCGCCCGCCACCGCTTCTTCCCGGAGCTCTGGGACATACGCTGGGCGATGACCGACCGCTGGGGCAGCCAGTATGGAACGATACGGGAGCCGATCAGCAAGCCGGGGGCCAAGGTGGGGTAGTCCTGAACCTGGTTCCTCGCCCTAGTAAAGGCAGGCAATCGATAGGGAGTCCCCCTCATCCGGCCGCGGAGCCTGTCCTCGGGCTTGCCGGAGGCAAGACCCGTGGGCGGCCACCTTCTCCCCGCTGGGGAGAAGAGGCTGGCATCAACGCAGGCGACCTCCTCTCCCCTCGGGGAGAGGTCGGATTGCCCCGAATTGCCCTTCGCAATTCGGTTGGCAATCCGGGTGAGGGGGCACTTGCCCATATGCGCCCTGCCTCCATTGGGCGAGGAACCAGGTTCTGCAATGTCTGGCCCGCTACGCGCTTGTATCCTGCAGGTTTTTCGGGGGATGATGTCGGGCTTGCGGCTGGTGGTGCGTCCTTGGGGCGAAACCGTCGCAACTCTTGGGAGGACATCATGACCTTGGAAACCACTCAATCATCCGTTCAGTCGCCGTGGCAGACCGCGGCAATCCTTGTCGCCCGCCTGATCTTTGCCGCCGTCTTCCTGATGGCCGTGACCTTCAAATTCATCGATATCGGCGCCACCGCCGGCTATATCGCGGCGGCCGGATTTCCGTTCCCGCTGTTCCTGGCCTGGTGCGCAGCCCTGCTCGAGGTCGTCCTCGTCCTATGCTTCCTGACCGGCGCCTTCTTCTCCTGGGCAGCACTCGTCGCCGGCGCCTATGTGCTGTTCCTGGGCTTCGCCTTCCACGGGCCATCGCACTGGGCCGGCAACCAGGCGGAGTTCGGCTTCTTCGTCGACCATTTCACCTTCCTGGCCGGGCTGCTGTTTGCCGCCGTGCACGGGCCAGGCCGCGTCCTGGCGCTGAAGCTTGGCAGGGGGTGATGCCGGAATTTCGGATCCGGCGTCTCGATCCGCACCAGCATCGTCGTGACATCGAGCACGGCCGGGTCCCGTCATTCAGGCCATCGCAGGTCGAGTGCAATAAAAGCGACAGCTAAAGTAACGGGCGTTCTAGGTTTATGCTTTTTGTAGAGGCGCCTGCATTCCCTCTGTACTTCCAACTTTCGACGGGCTAAGCAAGACACGGGTCTTGAGGGGGAATTCATGAACATCGCCACGCGTTTTGCTGCCGCCATGATCGGCGCGTCACTGCTTGCCGGCTGCACCACGTTGACCGAAGGCGAATTCAACACGATGCATGCCACGCTTGAAGGCAGCCCTGCCGTGAAGCGCCTGGTCATCAAGGACTGCATTGCAAGAGAGAAATCCACGTCGCTCGGCGAAAAGAAGACTTACGCTGCGTTCATGAATGTGAGCGTGGCGAAGTACGAGACGGCCCTGTGCAGCCGTATCAGCAATGCCATTGCCAGTGGCAGACTGACCTACGCCGACTATGTGAAGCTGCATTCGCCAACCGCCGACAACAGCAAGGTCATCAGGATCATGCAGGGCCGCTAGCAGTCGCCGCCAGCCCGGCACGGCAGCCGTTATCGCTGTGTCAACTCCGATCGCGGCGCCAGTTATGATCGCCGCGTCACATCTGGTCGTTGTAAGGTTCCTTGATCTGACCGACCATGCGCGCCAGTTTCGAGAAGGACGGCATGTCCGTCTCCGGCTGACACTGATTGGCCAACTCCAGCAGTCGGATCGGGAAGTTGACGGCGTCGCGGCTCGACGCCGACATGCCTTCGGACCTTTCCTCGTTGGTCTCGCTGGCTTCGGCCTTGCGCAAGGCGATGTCTATCTCCTCGACAGAGAGCACGCCCTTGCGGACCAGCACCTGATTGATCGATGCGATGGCCATAAGCAGGCCTTCGAGTTGCAGATTGGCGACATTCATGGCTTTTGCTCCCATTGGCTAAGCTTCAAACGCGCGAATGCCTGTTCTGATCCGGACGGTGGCGTCTCGCCGGCCGGTGTGCCTCGCCCACCACCTCGCATTTTTTGCTGCCGCCACATTTTGTTCTTGCTTTGTGCCGGCAGCTATGCTACTAATCTGGGTATGGTGCTGATTCACACCGACGACCCGCCTCCCGAGGCGGGTTTTTTGTTTCAGGCCGGTTTGGAGACTATCACGGCGAGCGAGGCGAGCTTTCCGTCACTCAGGCTTCGGATGTAGTTGCGGCGGCGCTGCAGGAATTCCGCGCCCATGACGATTTCATTTGCCTGCTGCTGCGCCGGCGAGGGCACGATGCCGGAATTGGCTCTCTTCAGCGCCAGCTCAACATGTTCGCCGGTTTCGTCGACGATCTCGTCGATGCGAAACCCGGCATCGCCAAACAGGGCTTTCAATTTTTCCCGATCGGCGAGGTGACTGGTCGCCGGCGAAACCGCCCATGGCATGGGGTAGTATGGCGCGCCGCCGGCGAGCACGGCCTCGGTCCAGATCAGCCTGCCCCGCGGTTTCAGCACGCGCCAGGCCTCGTCGATGACCGCGGCCTTATTCTCGATGTTCATGCCGACATAGAAGCAGATCGCCGCATCGAAGGTGCTGTCGCCAAAAGGCAATTTCGTCGCGTCGGCCTGATGGAAGCGAACCTTGTCGGACAATCCGCTGAGGGCGGTCAGTCGGCTCGACGCGGCGACAAAGGCCGGCGTCAGGTCGATGCCGTCGACCTGGCAGCCATAGGTCGAGGCCAGAAACCTTGCCGGCCCGCCAATGCCGCTGCCGATATCCAGGATCCGATCTGTCGGCGAAGGCGCAAGACGGGCCGCATGCTCCCGCGTGGCGATCAGTTCGCGGCCATGGAGCTGATCGAATGGATAGAGTTGCGCGGCGGCGAGTTTGCCGGCCGGGTCGGCGTCCGGGATCGCGGCCAAGATGCGATCGATGATGCCGTCGCTGCCGTAGTGACTGGTGACATTGTCCATGACGCGTTCCCCTCAAGCGCAAACACCATCCCATCAACGCAAGTCTCACGCAATGCCCCGCCTTTCTCGCCAAAGAACCCCTCTTTCCAGCCGTCCACCGATGAAGGGTGCGAGGTCGTCAGTGCATTTTTTTCCGCTGATGCCACATTTTGTTCTTGCTTTGTGCCGGCAGCTATGCTACTAATTTGGGTATGGTGCCAATTGGCTCCAACGACCCGCCCGCCGAGGCGGGTTTTTTGTTTCAGGCTTCCTTTTCGACCAAACGTTACGTGAGCTGCCAGCTGTGGGGCCGGCAGGACAGGGGCGCGAAGGAACGCGACCTGACGATCGTCGGAACCGCGAAATCACCAACCATGAATCCCGCAACGCGCTCGTGCGCCCACCCCAGAGAACATCCCCATGTCCAACCGTTACGCCACCATCATCACCGACGATGACGGCCACGAGGTCGTCAGCGCCATTGGCGAGTTCGCCGGCGCCGCACCCTATGCACGCATCGGCCGCTTCGAACTGGTCGCCGCCGGCGTGCGGATCGGTATGCTGCGTGGCGGTACCGTCGATGCGGTCGGCGGCTTCGGCTTCCCGTCGGAAGCACTCGACGGCAAGGCGGTGGCAATTCTCAGGGCACGGCTGAATGCCTTGCCTGACGCCGGTGCGATGAAGCCCGGCACGCCGACTGATGCGAAGCCGGCGAGCCAGCCGCACAAGCCGAAGTCGGCACGCGCCGGCAAGAAGGCCAAGCCGCGCAAGCGCATTGTGCGGCCAGCCAACAAGAAGCCGGCGATCTCCGCCGGGACGGCAGAGTAGGGCATGGCCAAGGCTCCTTCCACCGGCGATCCCCAGCCGCACGATCAAGCACCCGGCAAGCGAACCAAGCGGGCGAAGAAGACGCTGGCCGACGGCTTCCTCGAAGCGATCCGCGCCGATTTCCGCGCCCATGGCGCCGGCGTCATCGCCGAGGTGCGCGCCGAAAAGCCCGATCAGTATCTGAAGCTCGTGCTCTCGGTGCTGCCCAAGGATCTTAGTGTCAACATCAACAATCTGGATGCATTGAGCGATGACGAAATCAGGCAGCGCATCCGCGGCCTCGAAGCCGTCCTTAGGCCGTTCCTCGAGAAGCCGGACTTCGCAAAAGGCTTCGCCCAGCCGGGCGGCAAGGAAGGAATATCTCAGCCTGCTGGCGGAGCTGGACCGGAGGCGCCGCACTAACCAGCTTGCCGCCTATCGGCCTTATCCCCGACAGGCCGAATTTCACGCAGCCGGCGCGACCAATCGCGAGCGCCTGTTCATGGCCGGCAACCAGCTCGGCAAGACCAGGGCGGGCGGCGCCGAGTGGGCGATGCACCTCACCGGCCGCTATCCCGATTGGTGGCAAGGCAAGGTTTTCGATTGTGCGGTACGGATGTGGGCGGCCGGCGTCACCGGTGAAAGCACGCGCGACAACCCGCAGCGCATCCTGATCGGCCCGCCACAGCAGCAGGCGGCCTGGGGCACCGGGATGATCCCGGCCGACGCCCTCGTCAGCACGATGGCGGGACGGGCGCCGGGCGCGCTCGACAGCGTCGTGGTGCGCTGGGGCGGCGGCGGCGATGTCCAGGCCGACGAATCGGTGCTGTCGTTCAAGAGCTACGAGAAAGGCCGCGAGAAATGGCAGGGCGAAACGCTGCACGGCGTCTGGTTCGACGAGGAGCCGCCGCTCGACATCTATTCCGAAGGGCTGACCCGCACCAACGCCACCGGCGGCATCACCATCGTCACGTTCACGCCGCTGCTCGGCATGTCGGACGTGGTGCTGCTGTTTTTGTCCGCGGAGCAGGTGGGAGGGATGGGGAGGGGATGACAGCGCTGCGAAATCGCGCAACTCGCGTTCCTTCGCGCCCCCCTCTGTCCTGCCGGACATCTCCCCCTCTAGTGGGGAGATTGGATGTCGCATTGGCTTTCGCCAATCTCCAATGCTTGCGGATAAGCGAGACGCTGAAGCTGCCATCTCCCCCCTTGAGGGGGAGATGTCCGGCAGGACAGAGGGGGGCGCTGTCCCGCCATCATGAAAACATCTTACCGAACAGCAGCATACGTCCAACACCTGCCACCATGATTCAATGCCGCGAGGGTGAAAAACAATGACCCGTCACGTCACCTTCATGACCATCGACGATGCCGAGCATTATACGCCGCAGCAGCGCGCCGAGATCATTGCCGCCTATCCGGCGCATGAGCGTGAGGCGCGGGCCAAAGGCATTCCGGTGCTCGGCTCCGGCCGCATATTTCCGGTGGCCGAGGAGCTGATCGCCTGTGAGCCGTTCCCGCTGCCGCGCTATTGGCCGCGGCTCGGCGCACTCGATTTCGGCTGGGACCATCCCTCGGCGGCTGTCGAGCTCGCCTGGGATACGGAGGCCGATGTCGTCTATGTCACAAAGGCCTGCCGCGCTTCGCAGCAGACTCCCGCCATGCAGGCGCTGACGTTGAAACCATGGGGCGAATGGCTGCCATGGGCATGGCCGCGCGACGGCCGCCGCGAGACGCTGGAAGGCGCCGGCACCGCACTTGCGAAGCAATATTCAGCCCATGGGCTGAACATGCTCGCCAGCCATGCGCAGTTCGCCGACGGTTCGGTCTCGGTCGAGGCCGGGCTGATGGACATGCTCGATCGCATGCAATCAGGCCGCTTCAAGGTGTTTTCGACGCTTTTGCCGTGGTTCGAGGAGTTCCGGCTCTATCACCGCCGGGATGGCCAGGTGGTGAAGTTGCGCGACGATTTGATGGCGGCGACCCGCTATGGCGTGATGATGCTGAGGGAAGCGGTGGTCGACCCGGCGGTGTTCAAAGCCGCGCGGCGCAAGGCCGGGCAGAGCGATCCGCTGGGGGCGTTTCGGTGAGCGTGCTAACTGCGGCGTGGCTGGCCGACGCGATCAAGCCTCCGCGATACGTGCCCGCATTCATTCAACTGGAATTGTTGTGTTCTTCCGTGCGGTGCCACACAGTCTCGCGGCGCTTATCGGGAGCGACAAATATTACGAAGCTGAAGTTTGTCACCCGAGAATGAGAAAACATATCTTCATACGATACGCGCCCCCGAACATGAAAAAAAAGCTTTCCGCGTACCAATTCTCTAAGTTGCTGACTAGAAAGTCTGGTGCCAATCGTAGTATGTCTCATCATTTGGCGCGGAGACATGCTCGTTACGCTTGCTAAACCGGTTCCAGCGGGTGGAGCATTCATCGAATAGTCGAAACCAATTGGTACAATCGGATTGCTTAATATTTCAACATTGCTGAGAATTCTTACCTCGTTGGCTGGAGTTAAGCCGTTGTTGACTATGGTGAGGTAAAAATGGAAGAGCTGATTTTTACTTTGTCTGGAATTGGTTTGGCTATCAACTGAGATGTATGCCCTCAGTTGCCTCTCGGCAGTCTTGTCGGCTCCTTGAACCAGTCGCCGAGTGGACCACCACAACGCGACGGTCGCAAAGAATAGAAGCAAAGTGAAAACTACCAAAAGCGAGTCGGTAATTTTCAATCGGTGCCCCAGCAGCGCCCAATATTCGGAAATTTCCTCGCCGCCATTTTGCGCGTTGGGCTTAGATTCGTCATATGCGGGCGCGGTATGATTGCCTTGGACTGCAACAAGTCCTTGGGCCTCTTGCGCTCCTGTGTGCGTGGTCAGTAACATAAATAGAACAATAAATAGAAATCGCACGATCGTCCCTCCTGCCTCTGCCATGATGCTTTGACACCCCGGACTCCACAAGGCGTTTCATTTCATGCGTGGCGAACTGGGGCGCGGCTGGTAGGGCACTGTGGGTGAAATGAGGGTTGCAGAAGGTGCAGAACAAAATTGTTTCGATGCGAGATATTGAGCGAAGCCTTGGTGCTTATTCGGTTTGCTTTGCTTCGGTGGGGAACCCTGAACGAGCGATCTCAGCCGGATCTGGTTCTTTGGTGCGGATTGGCGAGCGCCGTGGCGTGATGACGGCGCGTCATGTGCTTGATGAACTCCCCGGCGAAGGAGAAGTCCCGTTTTTGGACTTTGGTCGCCCCGACAAACAGCGACAAAAACACCACCTTGTCATCGAACACTGTCGCAGATTTGACCTTCCCGACAACGATCGCGGCAGGGACGTTCCCGATCTTGCTTTTTTGCAGTTGCCTGTGAACGAGGTCGTGAGACTTGAAGCGCTGGGCTGCTCCTTCCACAACCTTTCAAGAAACTTTAGCGAGCCATTCCCCACGGGGTTCCCAAAGGATAGTTTCATCGACGTTGTCGCCGGCGTTGTTGAGGAATTTTCTGAAGCCTCTGTGTCCGATACCGACGGACTGACGACAATGTTCACTACGCTCCCCACGCTTGCCAGTGTCATTGGCGAACGCGCTGTTGGTGGATACGATATCAAAGAAGTCACTTTTCACTTCGATGACGATATGCGTCGCCCAACTACTTATGGCGGCATGAGCGGTGGTGCTCTTTGGCGGATATTTGCCGAGCGCGTCGGCGAGACCGGTTATGAGGTTCATCGAAAGTACATTTTTGGTGTCGCCTTTCACCAGTCATCACAGAACGAGGCAGGCGACCGGATAATTTCCTGCCACGGTCCCGCATCTATCATTCGCCTGCACGACGTGGTGGCGGCTGCCTAACGTCGAAAAATACCCGTGACAAGGAAGGCCACGCCATGGCTCTGGCCTCCACATGACCATCCGCATCATTCCCGCCACTTTGCGCGATCTCTCCTAGATCGCCGCCAACCTGCGGCCGGAGGACCGAGCCGAGATCGACTGCCAGTTCGACGAGTGGTCGCCGGCTTTGCTTGCGCTGACGGCGCTGCAGGGATTTGCCTATGTCGCCGAGCTCGACGGCAATCCGGAGGCCGGCTTCGGCGCCGCCGAACAGCGCAGCGGGCTGTGGATCGCCTGGAGCTGGGGCACGCGCCGCATGAGGCGCTGCGTGCCTGGGATTACGGAATTCTTTCACGCCGTGCTCGGGCCGCAGGTTGCGGCGCACGGCGCCTGGCGGGTCGAGGCGCGAGCGCTGGCCGCCAATGAATTGGCGCTGCGCTGGCTGGCCCGGCTTGGTGCCACGCAACGCTGCCGCCTGCCGGGCTACGGCCGGAACGGCGAGGATTTTCTGCTCTACGACTGGACGAGAAGCTCTCACTTTGGAGAAAACCATGTGCCTTTTTCAAAAGCCGCGGGCGCTGAAGCCGTTGCCGCCGACACCGACCATTGCCGACAAGGACGTGCAGGCGCGCGAGGCCGCGTTGCGGGCCCAGCTGGCGGCCAATGATGGGACCGCGGGAACGGTGAAGACCGATTTGTCGCCCAGTGAGCTCACCGGCCAGCGCCGCGTGCTGCTGGGGGTTTGACATGGGCGCGATGAGAAGAGTGTTCCGCAACCGCGTGCTGGCGTGGTGGTACTGGCGCCGGCACGCAAGGTTGGTGAAGAAGAGAGGCGGGTGATGCTGCCGATCTCCCCCACGAGGGGGGAGATCGCAGCTTCCGCGTTTTCCGTAACAACCGAGCGCAAATCGTGTTCCTTCCGCACGGTTGACATTCTTCCCTCAGCCGCCATGCTGCATTGCAACATGGCTATCGAGAAGTTCGGCATGACGGAAGCATCGCGCATCGAGTGCCTGGACGGGCTTCGGGCGCTCGCCGCGATCTGGGTGCTTATCGGGCACTGCCTGCTGTTGACCGGCTGGCAGGTTCCTATCCTCGGCGAACCGGACCTCGGCGTCGATCTGTTCATCATGCTGTCCGGCTTCCTGATGGTGTTCCATTACCAGTTGCGCCAGGACAAGGAGCCCTGGCAAAGGCCGGAAACCTGGCTGAAATTCTGGACCCGCCGCTACTTCAGGATAGCGCCGCTGTTCTACGTCATGCTGTTCGCTGCCCTGGCGCTTGGCCCCTATCTCTACCAGTCGAGGATGGTCATCGACGAGTTCCTGCTGAGGTCGCCGCAGGCGCCCGAGCGTTATCTCGACAGCGGCCTGAAGAATATTGGCGCCCATCTGCTGTTCCTGTTCGGCCTGGTGCCGAATTTCGCCTATCGCACGCCGCTGCCGGACTGGAGCCTCGGGCTGGAGATGCAGTTCTATGCGGTGTTTCCGGCGATCATGCTGCTGGTGCGCAGGCTTGACTGGGTATGGAGCGCCATTCTGGTCGCGGCCACCGGCAGCGCGATCGTGTTGTTGATGGGGCAATTGTCGGTGCATTTTCCGATGCCGTCGTTTCTGCCGCTGAAGATGCAGATTTTCCTGTGCGGGATGCTGCTGGCGGGCGTCGTCCATCAAAGGCAAAAGCGGCCCTTCGCATATCTGGCGTTGGCCATGGCTCTGGCCGCGCTGCCCTTCGGCGGCGGCTATGGGCTTGGCAAGCTTTTGATGCGGGAAGCGCTCGTATTGGGTTTCTTTGCCCTGGTTCTCTACCGGATGCTGCCGGGAATGATGGGCATCGTGGCCAGAAAGATCGCCATGACGCTCGCCAACAGGTTCTTTCATCTGATGGGTGAGCTTTCCTTCAGCATCTATTTGATCCATCTGCTGGTTCTCCAGCCGGTCGCGGCCCTGGTCATCACCCAGTTCGGCTACGAATTGTCGGCGCCGCTGCGCTTTGCGGTCGTCACTGTCGTCGTTCTGCCGGTGGTGTGCCTGCTGTCCTGGATCACCTACACGCTGATCGAAGTGCCCGGCCAGAAGATGGGACGTTTCGTGGTGCAGCGTTTTGGGCGGAGCCCGGCGCTCGAGGGCAGCGCATGATCAGCTGAAACTGCCGATTTCCCCCTCGTGGGGGAGATGCCCGGCAGGGCAGAGGGGGGCGCTGTCCCGCCGGCTTGTGGATCATTTGTAACGCGACGTTAGGCGAATTCCGGTTGGGCGAATCCGGTCGGAAAAACATAAAAAACGCAGGCTTGCGATCCTTCGCGCCCCTCTGTCCTGCCGGACATCTCCCCCACAAGGGGGAGGTCGGCAGCTTCGGCGTCCCGCCGCTTCTTTTCAATCAAATCCATCAAGCGAGGCTGACCATGAGCGATTCCCGTGCTCGCGATATTCTGTCGCGACAGGCAGAACTGGAGAGCGAACGCAGCCAGTACGAGCATGTCTGGGAGGCGGTGTCCGAATTCTGCGACCCCGATGCGCCCGATATGTGGAGCGGCCGCCGCCAGGCCGGCACGGATTCGCAGGCCGAACGGCAGGAGCGGCGCGGTGCGCGCGTCTACGCCAACACCATCAACTCGGCCGCCAACCGGCTGGCCGCCGGGCTGGAAAGCCTGATCATCCCGCAGTCAGAGAAATGGCATGGGCTGTCGACCGCGGCAATCAACGACGAGGAAACCGACGAGGAAAAGGAATGGGCGGAAGCGCTGCGCGATTTCCTGTTTTCGCTGCGCTACTCCGCCAATTCGAACTTCGTGCCGGCAACACAGGCATGCCTGCGCAATGTCGTGCGCTACGGCCCAGCCTATCTCTACGCCGAGGAGGGTTTTGGCGGCACGCTGATCCGCTATGCCTCGATCCCCGTGGTCGAGGGCTATCTCTCGCGCAACCGCTGGGGCCAGGTCGATATTTTCCACCGCCGCTACGAGCGCACGGCGCGGCAGGCGGCGCAACTGCTCGGCTATGAAAAGCTGCCGGTGCGGATCAAGGTTCTGGTCGACGACCCCTCGAAATGCGAGACGAAGATCTCGCTGATCCAGTGCATCCAGCCGCGCGACGAGCGCAAGATGTACAGTCTGAGCGGCACCTATCAGTATCTCGATACGGCGTTCGCTTCCTATCACGTCATCGAGGACGAGGAGGTGATCGTCAGGGAAAGCGGTTTTCGCTCGTTCCCGGTATCGTGCTTCAACTGGCGCCGCTACGAGGGCGATCCCTACGGCATCTCGCCGACCATCGAGGCGCTGACGACGGTGCGCGAGGAGAACGCCGTGCGGCGCTCCGGCCTGCGCGCCCTGCAGCAGATCACCGATCCGGCGACCGCGTCCAAGGCGCGGCTCGACTATGTGCCGGTGCTCAATCCCGGCGAGAATTATCCGGGCCTGATCGACGATGCCGGCCGGCCGCTGATCGCGCCCATCGCCACCGGCCAGAACCCGACCTATGCGTTCAATTATGCCGACAGCCGGGCCGAGGAGATCCGCGACATGATGTTCGTCAACCTGTTCCAGACGCTGGTGCAGAACCCGCAGATGACGGCGACCGAGGCCTTGATCCGGCAGGAGGAGAAGGGCGCGCTGCTCGGGCCGAGCGGCTCGATCATCCAGGCCGGCTTTGCCAGCAATCTCGACCGCGAGCTGGGTATTCTGGAAGACAAGGGACTTTACGAGGAAGACAGCCGCTTCCTGCCGCCGGCGAGCCTCGCCGGCAAGGCGCTGCGGCCGACCTTCACCGGCCCGCTCGACGTGCTGCGCCGCTCGGCCGAAGCCCGCGACACCATCCAGGTGGTGACGACGGCCATGCAGATGGCGCAATTCGATCCCGGCATCATGGACAACATCGACGGCGATGAAGCACTGAAGATCGTGCAGGGCGCGGGCCGCAGCCCGCAGCGCATCTTTCGCCGCCAGGACGAGGTGGCCGGTATCCGCGATGCCAGAGCCAAAGCGCAGCAGGAACAGGCCGGCATGGCGGCGGTCGCCGCCGCCGGCAAGGTCGCCAGGGATGCGGTGCCGGCGGCCGTACAGGCGCGCGATCGCGGCCTGCTGGATGGACTCGGCGAGCTGATGCCGCAGGGTGTGCAAGATGCTTCGGGCGGGCAGGGCGTATGAGTGGCAAACGCTTCGCCCATTCCAGCCAGGCCGGCGGCCCGGCCAAGGCGCAAGATGCGCTGGCCAAGGCCTATCTCAGGGTGTTCTCAGGCCAGGACGGCGAAATGGTGCTGGCCGACCTGACGGCCGCGACCGGCTATTATCGCCGGCCATCCTATGGCGAGTGGCTGGCCAAGACGAAAACTCCGAACGGCTTCGAGCTGCACAGCGCGCTGAGCAACGCCCGCGCCGAGGTGGTGCAGCACATCATGGGGTTCCTGACGCTGGACGAAGCGCAACTGGCGGCACTGGAGAAGGCGGCGAGGGCGGAGGGGAGGTAGGGTTTGGGGCTACAGGATATCTGAACGCGAATAGCCATCGGTTCTGCGGTGCATCAATTCTGCAAGGCGCAGTCCAAATACCACGTGTTCAGATATGTTGGAGTTTGCAGCGTGACCCGCGCCTTGGTCGGAGGACCTTCAATATCTGCTGTCCTCATAACGAACGTGTCGAGCATGAATGTCGTGCTATCAAATGCAGCGACCTGATACACGCTGCGTTGGAAGATATCGTATTTCGTTGAGGATGGTTTGAACGTGCTCGATTTGCTGGTTACAATGAAGTGATCGGCAAATTCTTGGATATCGAATTTCCTGGCCTTGTTATTTGCGACGAATTCCGGGCTACCAGATGACGGTATGTCGGACCACGTGCGGAAGTCGCTCACCGTACATAAGAAGACGTCGCTGTCTTTCGAGTTTGCCGGCTCCATCGCAAACAAGCAAGCCAGCAAAAGGATTACGAGGCGGAGGATCACCGGCCTCGAAGTTGCAATAGCCCGCATCGCTCGTCCCCCTTGGTAGGGAAGATAGCGCTGACCTCTAATCAGCGGAAGGACCAAATCAGGGAAAAGGATGCGCCGAGGCTGAAGCTGCTTCCCTCTCCCCGTTTTACGGGGAGAGGATGCCGGCAGGCAGGTGAGGGGCGGTGCCGGCATTTCAGAAGTTTGCGCTGCCCCTCATCCCCCTGCCGGGACCTTCTCCCCGCAGAACGGGGAGAAGGGGGCACGCTCAATAATCGCCGTTATAATAGCGGTCGTCACAGGGGGCGGTGTAGATGCGGCCGCTGTTGCGATCCTGATAACGGCAAAGCTGTTCGCCGCGCGGCTGCGGCGTGGTGGCGTTGCCAACCACGGCACCCAGAAGGGCGCCGGCGCCCGCGCCGATGACCGTGCTCTTGGTGTTGCCGCCGATCGCCTGGCCGGCGAGAGCGCCGGCGCCGGCACCGAGCAGCGCACCGGTGCTGGTTCTCTGCTGTGCTTCGGTCTGCGCGCAGCCTGCCAATGCGGCAGTCACAAGCATGGCGGCAATGGCTTTGTACATGGTCATCATCTGGTACTCCCTTGAAGCCTATGAACTAATACGCTGGCTGATTTTGCCAAGTGCGGTGGCATTTGCGGCGGAACATAGGCACTGAGCCTCACGAAATAAGACATGGTTGTTTTAGTCTGACAGCTCGGTTTCGGAAAGAAATGTAACCGAACAAGACGACGGAGCTTCATCTCAAATCGACCTTCGAGGGGCTACGCTGCCTCGATCTGCATCACCTTTTTTGCCGCAGCGGTCAGAAATCCGGATCGGCTGTAGCCGTGGCGCTCTGCATATCGATCGATCTGATCGAGGATATCTTCCGGAATGGTGACATTGACGCGCACGACTTTCGCCGCTTCGGCTTTCAAGGGAACCAGGATGGCGACACCGCTCAGATTGTCCTTGTCCGACATCACTTCCTCCAGGGACGACGGCTCGGGAATTGCTTCGCCATCCTCGACCAGCCCCTCGACATGAAAGGCCAGTGCTTCCTCGGCCATGGCGCGGGCATCATCCAGATTGACGCCTGCTGTCACCAGGCCCGGAAAATCGGGGAAGGAGACGCCGAAGTCGCTGTCCGCTTGCTTGTGGATCAGTCCGATGTAGTTCCGCATTTCTCTACCTCAGCTTCAAGCCGGATTGTTTTTCAATGCTCTTCAGAGTGCCGATCGGGATGTCGCGCTTGGGATGCGGAACTGTCACGCGGCCCGGCTTGGCTTTGTGCTTGAACTGGGCGTGACTTCCTTTTCGAGCCACTTCGTACCAGCCATCCGCCAGCAGCCTATGAATGACATCGGCGCTCTTCATGTTGTGTATAGATACACACAGAAGGCCTAAATGTCCATGAGATTTGCGGCAGATTACGTGCCGCGGTCCAGTTGAACCTTCCTCAAATCCCCAAAAAATGGAGATACCAGATGACCCGAGGTCTTCCCCGGACGCTTTCGCGTGCCGCCGCCAGAGAAGCCGGCCTTGCCCCGCCCAAGGCGGGGCTTACCGCCAGGACGACCGGGCAGGGCGGCGCCTACCGCACCGTCTTCTCCTTCAATGCCATGCCGGTGCCGGTCACCGATGCACTGGCCTATGCCAGTCAGAAGCTGTTCGATTTCATCGATGGCAAGATCCGTATCAAGGGCGGCACGGCAAGATTGCAGTTCGCGGTGCTGACTACCCGCGCGTCGACCATCAACGACAATGCCGCGCTAACCTGGTCGCTCGGCTCGACGGCGGCGTCGAGTGCTGCGCTCGCCGGCACCATGGTCAATGTGCTGGGCGCGACCGGCCGTACGCTGGATGGCGCGGGTGCCGCGCTGTCGAGCGCATCGATTGCCGATGTTGCCGCAGCCGCTACGCTCGACGGCACCGTGACGCCGGTCGACCTCTATCTCAACCTGGCGTTTGCCACCGGCACGGATATCGACGCTGACGGCACGGTTGCCGTCACCGGCACTATCACGCTGCTCTGGGAGAACTGGGGCGACAATATCTAGGTTCCCTCCAGATATGGGTGATTGGCGAAAGCGGAAGTGACGGCCAATCTCCCCCCGCGTGGGGGAGATGCCCGGCAGGGCAGAGGGGGGCGCTGTCCCGCCGGCTTATCCAGCTGATTCGTGCTTGCAATCTTTCCCGGGGCGTTGGTGACGAAGTGCACCGGATCCTCGCGTTCCTTCGCGCCCCCTCTGTCCTGCCGGACATCTCCCCCACGAGGGGGGAGATTGGCAGCTTCGCCGCTGGCTCTCTCTAAACCTCAACATAAGGAATCTTTTCATGACAGATATGGCAGACGCCGGGTCCGCGGTGGCGGCGCCACCGGCGGGCAACCTTGCACGGCCACCGGCCAACGGGGACAACGGGTCCGCCCCGCCTGCGGCCAAAAGCTGGTTTGACGGTCTTTCCGAAGGCAACCGCAAGCTTGCTGAAACCAAGGGCTGGACCAAGCCTGAAAGCCTCGATCGGGTTTTCACCTCTTATGCGGAGCTGGAGCGGCAGCAGGGTGAGAGCCTGCGCGTTCCGGCAGCCGATGCAGCCGCGGAAGACTGGGACAGGTTCCATGCCCGACTGCCCGAGGCGATGCGTCCGCTGACCTCGCCCGACAAGGTCGAGTACAGCCGCCCCGACGGGCTCCCCGAAAACTTCGCCTATTCGGACGAGCTCGCCAATGCGTCCAAGGCCTGGGCGGTCGAGGCAGGTGCTACCCCGAAGGTGGCGCAGGCCTATCACGACCGCTTCGTCGGCTACATGGCCGAGCAGGCCAAGGCACAGCAAATCGCCGTTGCCCGCTCGGTCGAGACGACCCACGACGACCTTGTGCGGGATTGGGGACCGACCGGCAGCGATGGCTTTCGCAAGAAGCTCGAGGTCGCCAACAGGGCGATGAAGAAGCTCGGCCTGGTCAATGCCTATAAGGCGAAGGGCATCCTTCTGCCGGATGGCGCCTTGACCGACCCGCAGATCGCCAAGGCGTTCCACGCCATCGGCGAGGCGATGTTCCGCGAAGACACGATCGACGGCGGCGCGGCCTTGAGTGGAGGCAATCCCTTCAAGCGCAATGCCGCCGGCGAGCGCAACCTGACTGGCATCTCAGCCCTGGTCAAAAGCGACCCCGCCCGCGCCCGGCGGCTGGCACGCGAGGCCGGCGAAAACCCCGATCTGTGGATGCCCAATAATCCTCTCTGAAATTGGACCATGATCTTTTCCGAAACCGGTTTCCACTTTTCTGGATCATGGTCTGCCAATCCCCACAAACCTGAAGGAAGACAAAAATGGCAGACGCCTATACCCGCATCGCGGACGCGATCGTTCCGTCCGTCTATGCGCAATACTCGTTCGAGGAGCACGTCCAGTCGCTGGAGATCTACCAAGCCGGAATCCTGTTTTCCGACCCGGCCATCGCCTCGAAGCTCAGCCTGGGCGGGCGTTCCGTCGACATGCCCGGCTGGAAGGATCTCGGCAACGATCCCTCGGAGCCGGTCAATGACGACCCGGCCGACTCGATCGAGATGAAGAAGATCGGCGCGCGCCGCGAAGTCGCTGCCCGCAATGTGCGCGCGCAGGCCTGGGGCATCCCGGACCTGACTTCGATCCTTGCCGGCGACGATCCGCAGAAGCTCATCGTGCGTCGCCAGACCGACTACTGGCAGCGCGCCAACAAGCTGACGCTGCTCGGCATCCTGAAAGGCGTGCTGGCCGACAACATCGCCAATGACGGCAGCGATCTGGTGCGCGTTACCGGTGCTTCCATCGTCGACACCGACATCATCGAGGCCGCCTATCTGATGGGCGACCGCGCCGACAAGTTCAAGACGATCTGGATGCATTCGAAACAGATGAAGGCGCTGAAGCTCGCCGACCTCATCGACTATGTGCCGTCGTCCGAGCAGGGCGGGCCGCTGATCCCCTATTACATGGGGCTGAGGGCCGTCGTCGACGACGACATTCCGGTCGCCGGCGGCGTCTACACCGCCTTCATGTTCAAGGACAAGGCGATCCTGTGGAACGAACTGCCGGTCAATACCGAAGGCGGCCCGCTCGAGTTCGACCGCAAGCCGCGGCAGGGCCATGGCGGCGGCGTCACCGAAATGGTCGGCCGCCGGCATTTCGTGCCGCATGTGCCGGGCACCCGCTTCCTCGACGCGTCCTCGGCCGGCGAATTCGCCACCGATGCCGAGCTGGCACTGGCGGCAAACTGGGACCGCACGGCGTCGAGCGTCAAGCACATGACGTTCATCGCGCTGAAAACGATGGAGGCCTGATCCGGCCGGAAGGGGCGGGCATCAGACGTCCCGCCCCTTCTGGACACCAGGTCGGCCGGTGTGGCGAATCCCAAGTTCACCCGCTGCGCCGCGCCGGAGTGATGCGAATTTTGCGGTTCGCCGCAACGTTCATGTTGCTCGTTTGGCCAATCGACGGCACCAAACAGTTACAAGAAAGGGCGATGCTGCCTTGTCTGAGCAAGGGAGGTAACTATGAACGTGAAGTACAAAACAGTTCAGGAAGTGCTCCGAAAAGCGGGCATTGTCATGAGCAAGAAGGGGGAAGTTCATCGCATAAACTTCTTCAGCGGTCTGGAGGACACCGCCTACTACACACCAAGTCTTCAAGATGCCCTGGACAAGGGCTTGGCTATGGCGGGAGGTATCGGAAGGGTGAAAGCAAGCGTCTTTGCCAAGTCAGCCGAAACAGGGATCTCGACCAGCGCACGCATCGGCTGACTCAATCCAGGCAAGACATCGCCGCATTGTGCGGCGGTGTCGTGAAACCGCAATAACCGAAGCATTGCCGTCTTCCTTGCTCGAATGGAAAAAAGACGGATCACGCAGCACGTGCCACCCATTCCCTGACGGGCGGCTGGCATCGTGACGGCTCCCTGCACGAGACGTGCAACGTTCTGCCCAAGCCACAATCACAAGAAATCCCCAGCCGCCTTGAAGCGGCTTTTTGCCGTGGAGGCACCATGCCCCGTTTTCCCCGACCAACCACACAGACAGAGGCCTGAGCCATGGCCATCACCCCGCTCGACATCGCCAACATGGCGCTCGCCGTGCTCGACGAGGCGCCGATCGACAGCCTCGACCAGGACGCCAAGGCGGCGCGTCTGCTCAATCTGCACTTCGACCTGACCCGCGAGGCCGAATTGACCAAGCACGCCTATGTCTTCGCTATCCTGGCGGCCTCGGTCGCCGGCTTCGACACCGGCAGCGGCGCTGGCACGCTGAACTTTGCCTATGAACTTCCCGCCGACTGCCTGCGGCCCTTGCCGCTGACCCATAATGGCGAGCCGGACGGCGTGCCGCTCTCATGGCGGCAGGAGGCCGGGTTGGTCTATTCCGATCAGGCCGGGCCGCGCATCATCCGCTATATCGCCAACCTGACCGACCCCAACGACTGGGACGCGCTGTTCACCGAGGTGCTGATTGCGGCGCTCGCCATCAAGATCGCGCATCCCTTGACCCACAAGTCCGGCATGATCGACGTCGCCCGCAGCGCCTATGACAGGGCGCTGGATGCCGCCTACTCGGCCAATGCCATCCAGCGCGGCGGCAGATTTTCCAATATGTCTTGGGCTTTCCAACGCGGCGACAACAGGTTCGTCGGCCGATGACCACGCTCTATCCGGTCCAGGACGCATTCATCCGCGGCGAGATTTCTCCCCGCTTGCACGCTCGCGCCTCGCTCGAGCTCTACCGGGCGGCGCTGTCCAAATGCACGAACTTCGTCACGCTGCCGCATGGCGGCATCAGAAAGCGTGGCGGCACGTATTTTTGCGCGGAGGTGAACAACTCGTCGAAGGCGACACGGCTGATCCCGTTCATCTTCTCGGCCGATCAGGCCTATGCGCTCGAATTCGGCGATCTTTACATCCGCGTCTACGCCTATGGCGCCCGCGTCGGTACGGTCGAGGTGGCGGCCCCTTATCTCGAGGCCGATCTCTTCGACCTGCAATTCGTCCAGTCGGCAGACCAGATGTGGATCACCCACAAGGATTATCCGGTCAAGGTGCTGACGCGCACCGCGCACACGACTTGGACGCTCGCCGATTTCGTCTTTCTCGACGGCCCATACGACAAGATCAACACCACCGCCACGACGTTGACGCCGGCCGCAACCGGCAACGCCATGCCGGTCATGACCTCGAATACGCTGCCAAGCGGCACGGTCAGCAACAGCAACGGCTCATCCGACGTGTGGCAGGTGTTCGACGGCGACAAGCAGGAGGGGGTGGACATAGCGGGATTTCCGAGCGGGTATCTGCGCTACCAGTTCGGCGGCGGCGAGGCCAAGACAGTCGACGCCTACTGGATTACCGCGACGAATGATCACTCAGACACTGTCTCGCCGACCCAGTGGCAATTCCAGGCCTCGCACAACGGCACCGACTGGACGACGCTCGACAGCCGGGACGGAGAGACCGGCTGGTCCAAATCGGAAACCCGCTTCTTCGACGGCTTCAACAACACGGTTGCCTATGAATATTATCAGCTGCTGTTTTCGGGCGGCGACAGCGACGGAACCGCTATCGCCGAACTGGCCCTGCACGAATACGCGCCGTCGCAAACGCCGTTTGATCTCTCGGCCTCCTCGATCGTCGGCATCAATGACGGCACTGGTTTTCAGACCAGCGATGTCGGCCGCGCCATTCGTCTGCTTGGCGCGGATGGCTTCTGGCGCTGGGCAAAGGTCACTGCCCGCACCAGCATGACGGTGGTCACGGTCCAGTTGTATGGGCATGCTCTGCCCGATCTCAGCCCGATCATCCGCTGGCGTCTCGGCACGTTCGTGCCCGGCAAGTACGTGCAGAGCGGTTCGCTTTACGAGGAGCGCCTGGCGTTCAGCCGAAAATTCTCGGTCTATGCCTCGCAAACCGGCGATTTCGACAACTTCGCCACCGGCGAGAAAGACACCGACGCGCTGGAATTCGTGCAGGCCGGCGGCGGTCAGGCCAATGACATCACGTGGGTGGCGGAATCGGACGGTGCGCTGATCATCGGAACGCTTGGCGGGGTGAGGGCGCTGTCCGGCTCTGGCATCGACGAGGCGCTGACACCGTCCTCGTTCAAGAACCGCCGGTCGCGGACCTTCGGCTGTGCCCCGATGCGTCCTGTCGATGCGGGGCAGTCGTTCCTCTATGTCACCCGCTCCCGCAAATCGATCGCCGAGCTGACACAAAACGCCACCGGCCGCTTCACCTCCGACGACGTCGGTCAAATATCGGAGCACATTCCGAAGAAAGGCGTCGTCGAACTCGCCTTTCAGACCGACCCCGACCCGCTGCTCTGGTTCCCGCTCGGGAATGGCGAACTCGGCGGCTACACGCACCAGCCGTCGCAAGACGTGCGCGGCATGCATATCCACCAGATCGCCGGAAGCTTCGCCGGATCGAACTGGGCCGTTGTCGAAAGCGCCGTGGTGACGCCCGGCCAGGACGGCAATGACGACCTGTGGCTGATCGTCAAGCGCACGATCGGCGGCGTGACCAGGCGCTATATCGAAATAAAGACCGTGCCGTTCGAATATGCGGCAATCGAGGACGCTTTCGAGGTCGACTGCGGGCTGACCTATTCGGGTGCTGCCGTCAATGTCGTCTCCGGCCTCGATCATCTCGAAGGCCAGGCGGTCGACGTGCTGGCCGGCGGCAAGGTCTACAAAGGGCTCACGGTCGCTTCCGGCCAGGTGATGCTGCCCGGCGGCGCCACCGCCGCCAAATGGCAGGTCGGGCTCGGCTACCAGTCCGAGGCCAACACGCTGGAGCTGGACGTCGGCGGCCGCGACGGCTCGATCGTCGGCCGGCGCAAGAAGGTCGCCAAGCTCATTCTTTCGCTGCTGGAAACCGACATCGCCGGGCTTCAGGTCCAGTCGTTTATCCGCGGCCGATGGGAGCAGGTTCGCATCCCGTCCGTGGTTGCTCCGGGTGCCATGGCGAAATTGTTCACCGGCAATGTCGAGGTGCCGATCGACGACAGCTGGGAAGGGCAGGGGCGGGTGAAGATCCGCCACGTCAATCCGACGCCCTGCACGATCAGGGCGATGACACCGGTGTTCGACGCCGAGCCTTAGACGCATTGCAGGTTGGCGAAACTCTTGACGACGGCCGATCTCCCCCCTCGTGGGGGAGATGTCCGGCAGGACAGAGAGGGGCGCTGTCCCGCCGACCAATCGTAATTACGTCCTTATCCATTCTGGCCTGACCGCAGTTAGCTAAAGCCGCGATCCTTCGCGCCCCCCTCTGCCCTGCCGCGCATCTCCCCCACAAGGGGGGAGATTGGCAGCTGCGATGTCCTCCCTCAAGAAGGAAATTCTCCAGTGACCCAACTCCCCCATGCCGAAGACCTCGGCAGGGCGCGGACGGCTGCCGATTTTGCCGCCGTCATCGCCTTGCTCGACACCGACCTCAACAATGCGATCGCCCGCAAGGGCGAGCTGGAAACGGAAAAGTTTCACGCGATCTTCGGCGCCGGCAATTTGACGGCGGCGCGTGCCGCATTGGACGACTGCACCGCTGAAATTGCGCTGATCGAGAAAACCATCGAGGACGCGGACGAGCGCCGCGTTGGCGCCCCCCTGGACGAACCCCCCGCCGAACCCTGCGCTGACACGCCGCCGCACGGCGACGAGGTCAGGACAAACGCCGAGGCGCTCGGCGAGCGCTGGCGCACGGTCCACTGGCTGATCGAGCAACTGCGCCAGGAGCTGTTCGCGGCCGATGCCTTGAGCCGCGCCGTCACCGCCGCCAACGGCATGTTCGATGCCGAAGGTGGGGTCAAAGTCAACCTGACCACCATCCGGCGCACGGCCATGGCCGGCCCGCGGGCCACAGCACCCACGCGGCTCAGCCGCCCGGCGATCCAGGCCGACCGGCTGCTTTTGTCCTTCCTCAGTCCCGGCGGCGTGCTCGACCGGCGCCCTTCGATCGGCGCGCCGGTCGACGGCATCAAAAGCAAATTCATTCCCGCCGGCGAACGAGGCTGACCATGTGCACACTAGCTCTTATCGGCACGGCGCTTTCGGTCGGCGGCGCGCTGGCGGAAGGCCAGCAGTCCAGGCAGATGGCCGACTACCAGGCCAAAGCCTATGAACAGCAGGCGCGGGCCGACGCTCAAAGCTCGGCCTTCGAGCAGGGCCAGGAGCGCCACAAGCAGGACCTGCTGCAGGCGCAGGCGCGTGCCCAGGCCGGCGCTTCGGGCGTCGCCATGGCGGGATCGCCGACCGAGGTGCTGGCCGCCAATGCCAGGCAGGGCCAGCTCGACCTCAAGGCGATCCAGTACGGCTCGCAGCTGCGCCAGAACGGTCTCGGCACGCAGGCGGCGATCGCGCGCTTTTCCGGCAGGCAGGCGGTGGGCGCCTCGATCTTCAAGGCCGGCGGCAATCTCGTATCGGGCATCTCCGGGCTCTACGACCCGGCCAAGGCGGTGACGTTCGGCAGAAGCGCCTTCCCGCCGGCGCCGGGCGGAGGCCTCTACTGATGGCCACCATCCCGCTCCAGCTTGCCCAGCGCCGGCTCGATACCGGCACTGTGGCCTCCTATCCGAACGGCTCGCCGGTGGGCGCGGCCATGCAAGGCTTTGGCGACGAGCTCTCGGCGGTGGCCGAGCGCTTTCGGCAGCAGAAGCAGCAGCAGGATGCGTTCGACGCCGACATTATCGGCCGCGAGCTGAACGCACGCATCGCGCACGCCGAGGCCGTGGCGGTGCAGACCGCGCCGGCCGACGGCGGCGGCCTGCACGACTTCATGTATGGCCAGCTCGATCCGCGCAGCGACGGCGTCGTCAAGCCCGGCCTGTTCGACCAGATCTTCGACGACACCGCGGCCAAAGTGCCGGAGGGTGAACGCGCCAATTTCCTCGCGCAAAAGCAGGCGTTGCGGCTCGCCGGCTCGGCGCGCATGGCCGCGCAGCAGCACGCGCGGCGCCAGAACTACGAGCAGGCCGAATGGACCAAGGTCGAGGACGGCTACACAAGCGCCATCGCGCAGGGCGACCCGGACGATAGCGACACGTTCGAGGCGATCAGGCAGAGCGGGCTCGAACTGATCGGCAAGATGGGCAACCCGGCGGCCCGGCAGGCGGCCGAGGCTGCCTGGCGCGGCAACACCGCAAAGGCGCTTGCCCAGGCGATGATCGCGCGGGACCCGAAGCGCGCTGCGGAGGTGCTGGGGGCGGTGTTGGCCGCAACGGACGGCAAGACCAAGGACGATACCGTCGAGGCTGTGAGTGGGCCTCCGGCGGATGGAACTGCCGCACCGGCTTCGCTCCGTGACCGGGTAGGCAAGCTTACGCCGGACGAAAGGTCGGCGCAGGCCTTTGGGGACGACATTGCCCCCGAAGAGCGGCCAGGGTTGGTCCAGCAGGCCCGAGCCGCCGACGCGATGCGGCAAGTCGAAAAACGCACAAACATTATCCTGGCCGAGCAGAATGCGCCGGCCGACATCAGGGACAGTGGAACCTATTCCGGCCCGATCCCAACGCCGGAACAATTCGTCGCTCTTTATGGCGCTACCGAAGGCGCCGGGCGCTTCGAGGCGTTCAACAGGACCGTTGAGGTTAATCGCCAATTCCACGGCATGCGCGACCTATCGAATAACGCCGTGCGGGCCATGGTCAAGGACGCCGACCCCACCGCAGATAGTTCAACGCCGGAAGTGGACAAGGCACGCCATGACGCTATCGCCGCCGCCGCGGACCTGACGTTCAAGGCCAGGCAGGCCGATCCGGGCGGCTATGTCCGCGAGGCATTCGCGAACCTTGATGCGGCCTGGAGCAACCTGTCGAAGCCGGGAGACTATCGGGCGGCGATCATTGGCTCCATCGCCGCCCAGCAACAGTTGGGTTTTGAGATCGCCCAGCCGCTACCCAACTCTGTCGCTGAGGACATTGTCGGCAGACTCAAGGCCCAGCCGCAACACCAGACCGCAGAGCTGCGCAATGTGTTCGCCGCGCTACCGAATCAAGCCGCGCGCGAAGCGGTGCTGAGCCACCTGTTTCAGACCAGCGCGTCCCAAACGGACAACAGCATCGCGGACAGGTCGGTCCGGGCAGCTGTAGTCGACCCGATGATGCTGCTCGATTTAGCCAACACTGTCGAGCCAGGACGATCGGTATCAAACGCGGAACTCACCAACTACTTACCGACGAATCAAGAGTGGCTCGGGAGATTGATAGCCGGCGACAGTGAGCGGGGGAGCCTATGGCGTCTTCTCGCGCAAAAACTCGTGGGCTCCGATGGGCTTGGCGAAGACAGCATCTCGGTGGCCGACTTCACGCCGTTGGGGACGTCATTTGCACTGGAGAAGGCTGGAAATGCAGCGCTGGAAGGCAACTACGACCAAACACTGCTCAATGCCGCGGGCGCAATTCCTGGCGATAGGTTGGCGGTGGTGGCCCTGGAACGCGCCGCGGCGAAGATTGCCAAGCCCTGGGTAGAGAAACTCTCAATATTTTCGAGGCGGTCGACTGACCTAGTCGAAGGCGGCGAGGCACTTGTTCGTGGGGTCGATGCCGAAACCCTTAGGCACCAGCAAGCGCTTGCGCGCTCGGTCTCGCCACCAATCCCACGCCGGAAGACGCGAGCCGGTGAAATGTCCGATAGTGCCTTTGATACCGCGTTACTAGGTGCGATGCTTGCTAGGGATACGTCCAAAGTTAAACATGCCGGGGCGAAGGTTGGGTGGGCTCCATCCAAGGACTATCGAAAAACCTTTTTCGACGCGAATCCTAGTCTCAACAAAAGCGACTATATAGTGCATCATGGCGTCGAGCAGGGAGTTTTTAAAAGGTATCCCGGGCTTTTTGCAGAGCAAGAGCTGCATTCAATCGAGAATCTTCGTGGAATCCGGAACGAGTTCGACATAAATTTTCACCAGAAGGTCATTCGGAACGAGTGGGAATATTTCTATAAGAAAAACCCTCATGCTACTCGCCAGAAGGTCCTTGACTATGTTACTGGAATCGACAAGAAGTATGGACATTTGTTCTATCTACCAATAGGTGACTGATGAGATACTTTGACATTCTGCCCGATGTGGCCGGCGGATTGGGCGACGGCACTGTCATGGATACCAGTGTCCACCCTCCTATCGTGAGCAAGCTTGTGTACCAGATGGAGGGATGGATCGGTGATGTTCTTATAACAAGCTTTCCATGTTTCCTCGTGACGGAAGAGGCCGCGCACGCATTGTCAGAAATCGGCTTCACCGGAGCGGCATTCGCCCCTGTTGAAGTCATAACGTCCGAAGATTTTCGCGAACAGCAGCCCGAGGTAGAGCTTCCATCTTTCGTGTGGCTGAAGGTGAGCGGGAAGGCGGGTCACGATGACTTCGGCATCGCCAAGAACCTTGACCTCGTCTTATCAGAGCGAGTCTTCGATGTGTTTGATGAACGAGGTCTCCCTTCAGCTACCATCAAGCCGTTCGACATTTGGCATGAGCAGCGTTGAGCTTTGCGAGCCCATTCCGGTAGAGCCGTGCAGCGCACTCGCGACAAGCCTGTGCAGCGCTGAATATGGATGTGTCTCACGAGAAAGCGCTGGCCGACCGGGGGCACGCATCGTGCGAGAGCAGATCATATTAAACACCATAGCGATGCAGGAGACTATGCTCGCTGGGCAAGAAGAAGATGGCTCAAGCAAGAAATGAAAGGGAACACAAGTGGTCGAGCGAAATTATAGCGACGTCAAACCCGACTTGACTAGCGTCACCCGCTTGCCGTCGGCTGACAAAAGCACAGGCGATGAAGAGCTTGATGCTGCACGTCTGGAAGCCCGAAAATATCTTGAGTTTTATGACTGGTTTCAGACATCAAGGGAGAATATCTTGGGTATGGGCCGACGGCATAATATATATTTTCCTTTTCGAGATTGTACCTGGCAGGCCGGAAGTGGATCCGTGGGTATGGGTGATCGTAGGCGATGTGCCTCCGACATACCTGACTTGTGAGGACGCCAAGACTCCATACGAGGCGCTGGATGGATATATCGGCGCCATGGAAGAGTGGGTCGAAGCTGCGCGACGGGGGGACCCGGTGGCGGATCTAATCCCGGTCGATGTGCCGGCTAGCCCAGCCAACGCCGAAATGTGGGTAGCCGTCTCAAGTTCCTTGATGAGAATGTGCTTCCGTTACTTCCGAAGTGATGTATCGGCGCTTCTCTGCAAGCGCCGTCAGCTAGCTAAAGGTTCTACCGTGCGGTGATCATCGGCAAGCCCCGAACTCGAGCAGCAAGCAGGCGCATTGCCCAGACTTCGATCGCAAAGAGCCGCGGCAAAGCAGCTTGGTTCAACCAGCTATACTAATCTTTTAGTGCTTTCACGATGCTGGCTTATGGCCCGCTAACCGCAGAGCGGTCAGTTGGCGGTGCCTTTTGGATCGCCCCCTGTTTCAGATGAAGGATTGACCTGTTGCGTACCGACTCTTTTCCGACCATGGCAAGGATCGCTTTTCTGCTTACCTTGGCCGCTGTTCTCCTGCTCGCGCTTTCGCCGGTGCGGTTCCTGCAGGAGCTGGACATGGGCTTCACCTTCCGCCATGACAAGCTCAACCACGCCGCGGCGTTCGCTGCGCTGGCGGCGCTCGGAAGCCTCGGCTGGCCGGAACACAAGACGAGGCTGGTCGTGCTCCTCGCCATTACCGGCGCGGCGATCGAGCTGCTTCAGGGCGCGCAGCTGATCGCGCGCGACATGGATATCCTCGACTGGGTCGCCGACTGCGCCGGCATGGCCTGCGGGCTGGCGGCGATCGGCGGCACAAGAAGGCTTGTTGGCGGATTGCTATAGCCTGGACCGCGTTGCTCGCTGTCCGCAAAATCGTCAGTGAATACACCGGCCGCGCCGGATAACGCGGTGTCCGGGCGCGCAGCTTAGATTTCCCACCGCCAGCACCGAACCCCTTCCAGCCTCGCTTATGCGAGGCTTTTTTATGGAGCAAGCCCTCATGTCCCGCCCTGCAACTGCCGCCGTTCGTCTCCTGACCGGCGAACGCGAACCCGTGCGCCTCGCAACCACGGCCGACATCCTCCTGCACGGCCTGCAGGCCATCGACGGCGTGCCGGCCGAAATCGGCGACCGCGTGCTGGTCAAGGACCAGGCCGACCCGACGCAGAACGGCATCTACACGGCGAGCGCAGGCGAATGGTTCCGTGCCGCCGACGCCCGCACGACGCGCACCCTGCAGAAGGGCACGACGGTTCACACCCAGATCGGGTCGGTCAATGCCGACCGCGTGTTCGAATTCACGGCCGACGAGCCGGCCGTCGGCGCCGATGCCATCACCATCGCCGCATCCGTTCCGCCCGACATCGCCGACGTGGTCGAAGAGGTCGAAGCGCTGCGCGATGAAACCCAGGCCTTGAAGGATGCTGCGGAAACCAGCGCCGGCCAGGCATCGGCCAGCGCAGCCGCTTCCGCCGCGAATGCCAGCCAAACCACGGCCGACCGGGCTGCCACCAATTCCGATGCAGTCGCCGCGGCGGCCGCAGTCATCAGCGCCCAGGCCGCACGCGACGCTTCGCTCTACGGCAAGGGCATTTTCCCGACGACTGCGGCGGCAATCGGCTTCGGCGTCGTCGGCAACGGTGCGATCACGGCAGGCTCGGGCGGCGCCAATGGCACGTTCGACCTGGCGTTTGCCGGCGGCACAGGTTCGGGCGCGGCCGGCCGCTTCGTGGTGGCGGGCGGGGCGCTGACGCAGATACTGATCACGGCGCCGGGCTCCTACACGGTGGCGCCGACGTTCAGCTTCGGGGCGTCGGCGGGGCTGGCCGGCGCCGCGGCGGTGGCGGTAATGGGCAGGAATGTCGATGTCGGCGAGTATTTCTGGACGGAGGTCAGCGCCGGCTTGCTTGGCCTCCACAGCGTTGCGGCGGGACCGGTCGCGGCCGACACGGGGGTTAGGTCTCTGCCTACCATTGATGCCGCCGTCGCTGATCGGCTCGCCAATCGGCTCGCCTACGAAGACAGTGGCGCCGCATTCCTGTTCGCGGAAAGCACGCCGGCCGTCTTGATCAAGGATGCCGAGAACGCAACCAAACGCTTCATCGGACAGGCGGCCTCGAAGATCGCTGTCGTGAATGCCGGGGTCACCTATCGCTTCAATGCGCTGGGCTTCATGGAAGCCGTGCCAGCCAACACGTTGCGTTTCGACCACGACCCAATCTCGCTCGCTCACAAGGGACTTCGCGTCGAAAGCGCGCGCTCTAATGTCGTGCTGCAGAGTCGGTCGTTGCGCATCACGCATCAGCTGACGGTGACTGGCGGCGCTGGGTCGTTCGTTGACGGCGAGGCGGTGACGGCGACCGGCGGCGGCACCGGCGTCTACCGCGCCGGCAACTCGACTTCGACGATCTTCGGACTGTCCGGCGGTGCTGGCACCATGACCGGCACGCTGACCGGCGGCACAAGTGGCGCTACAAAGGCGATCTCTTCGTCGGCCTTGGTCTGGGTCGCAACCAACATGACTGTGGCCCAGGATCAGGTCGGCCTTGATGGGATTGCCGGCTCGGCTTCGTCTCTGACCGCGACGGCCGCCGATGCGACGATTTCGCAGGCCGTCACGCAGGCATCTTTTCCCAGGGCGCATGACGCTTACCTGAAGCGCGTGACCGGCACCGGCGCTGTTTCGATGTCGATGCATGGCGGCGCGACATGGACAGTTGTCACGCTGACCAAGCGCTGGCAAAGGCTGGCGATCCCCAATCAGACGCTTGCAAATCCGACAGTGATGATCAAGCTTGCGACAAGCGGCGATGCCATAGCCGTCGACTGCGTGCAGAACGAGCCAGGCACGGTCACCTATCCATCCTCGCCCATTCCGACCACGATAGCGGCCTTGGCGCGCGCCGCCGACATCATCACCATGCCGACGTCCGCGCTGCCCGGCGACTTCTCCACCTTCAGCATCTATGCAGTCGTCTCGACCGAAGCGCCGAACAGCGCGACGCGCGGCATCTGGTGCCTGGACGACGGCACGACCAACAATCGCGTCATGGGCATGCTATCGTCGATCACGTCCGGCGCCTTGCAGATGTACTCGGGCAACGTGCTGCAGATGAATATTCTGGCCGGCGCCGGCGATCCCGATATTCGCCATCGCGCGATGGCCAGTATTGCGACGGGCGCAGCCAAGTTCGGCATGGACGGCACGCTCGGCACGCCTGATGCGGTCTTCACCGAGCCGGCCGTCTCGATCTTTCGGTTCGGTTCGATCGGCCCAGGCGGCCTGACCCCACTTGGCGGCTGGATCGAGGAAATTATCATTGTTCCGCGCGCCGCGGCCGATGCCGAAATAATCAACGTCAACGCGTTCGGTTGGCCCGGCAACGAACCGACCATCAACATCGCGCCGAACGACAGCCGGATCGAGTATAGCGACTATTTCGGCACCCTGTCCCTGTCGGCGAGCGCGGCGAGCCTCGTGCGGCCGGTCGTGGATACCACCTATCAGTACACAACACCCGGTTGGCGCCCACATTTCAACACGCGAGCGAAGGAACTGACTCTCCATTTCCATAATCCCGGTCTCTCCGGAGCGTCGACCAATGGGATAGGTTCTATCTATGTCGACGGTGTTTTCTTCCAATCGTTCGCGATCGGAGCGGCGATAGGCAGAACTTTCGTGCCGTTAACTTTCGCGTCGGCTGCTGACAGGCACATTGAAATCGAGATGCCTTATGCCATGAGCACTTGGTTCCTAGGCGCCACGATCCCCAATGGAGCGACAATCACGGCGCCAGCCACACGTTTGACCATGCCGCGAGCGGTGATGGTCGGCGACAGCCGAGGCGTCGGCTATAATGCCTCGGCCTCGCGTTTTACGGGATTCGCGATCCTGTGCCGGATGAAAGGATGGCAGCAGATCAATCTGGCCGCCGGCAGCCGGCGTCTAAATACCCATACCGACGACGGCACCATGCTCGCTCAGGCCAACCCAGCGGTCGCGTTTTCCCTTTATGATTATAACGACCGCACAGATCAGGTCCCACTCCTCACCCACAAGAACAACGTCAAATCGCTCTGCAATAAGTTTCGGACCGTTTGGCCAACGGTCAAGCACTACGTCCTCACCTCGAACTACATCGCACCCGCCCAAGATAGTCTGCCGCTCAAAATGATTGATTATTTCCAGGCTACGTCCGACGGGGTGGCGGAACAGGCAGACCCCTACACTGTCCTCGTCAACGGTCTTCCGCTGACCAATCATGACGCCATCGATGTGCCGGATGGCATTCATCTTGGAGACGTGGGTTGGACGCGATGGGCGACCAATATCGCGCCTCTGGTGAGTGTCTAGTCAAAACTGCTGCACGCAACGGCGTTGGCCTGCTAGACGCCTTCAGACGAACGTGGCAGGGTCGTCAAAGACCGAAGGGGAGAATTCCAATGTCAGGCGCCGACAGCATTATTGCGATATACGATAACTACTATGCCGGCGACAAGGTGCACGCGAAACGCGAGATCGCTTCTGTTCAGTCAGTCGACCACGTCGAGGACTTTGTTCAAGGCGAAATCTTCGACACGATACTCGATATCGGCGGCGGCGAAGGCGCCGTGCTGGACAAGCTCAACAAGCGTGGGTTCGGAAAGACCTTGGCGGCGGTCGAGATTTCTTCCTCGGGTATCGAGGTGATCAACTCGCGGAAAATTCCCAATCTCGAAAGCGTCTTGCGTTTTGACGGGTATCATATCCCACATCCCGACAAGTCATTCGACCTGGGATTGGCAATCCCACGTGGTCGAGCATGTCGAGCACGAACGGATGTTTCTGAGGGAGGCGGCTCGGGTTTGCAAGAAGCTCTATATCGAAGTGCCTTTGGAACATACGCGAGATCTCAGCAAAGCCATTCGGATGTCGGGGCCGTATGGGCATATCAACTTCTACACGACCCAGACGTTTGAAAACCTTCTTAAAACATCCGGCCTAAAGATCGAACGGCTAAAAGCATTTGGCCAAAGCCTGCCCTACGAGCAATATCTGGCTGGCCGCTCAAAAGGTTGGCTAAAGTACCAAATCCGAACGGGGTTGTTGAAAATTGCGCCCAAAACCGCGATGCGCAGCATGGCCTACATGGCTGGGGCGCTATGCTCGACCAGCTAATGGATTTTTCGCGCCAATAGGTTTTGCTGGATTGCCCCCGACCATAGTTAAGGGGGCCACGTCTTTGGTTACGAAAGATCCCGCACCGACGACAGCTCCTCTGCCGATCGTCACACCTTTGAGAATGATAACATTGAAACCGATGAAGACGTTGTCTTCGATTTTGACCGGCGCCATCGTGATGTTCGTCCAGTCCTTCTTGCCCTGATGCCAGTCAGCGACGTCAGTCGTCCGATTTCGCCATGCTGTCGCATAGGAGTTGTGGTCAACAATCGTTGTCCCCCAACTTATGATCACGTCATTCCCGATCTCGATGCGGTCTGCTGCCACAAGATGGCTCTTGCCGATGTAGGTTCCATTTCCGATAACGATCTGCGCGTCAGGCCGGTCGAACGAAAAATACGAGCTTAAGATGCAACGTTCGCCGATGGAGTGACGGCCGCGCCGAGCGGTGCGTACGCTGCGCAGGTCCATCTTCGTGCCGGCACCGGCCTGGATGCCGGCTAAGCGCTGCAGGAACGGTGGCACGAAAGGCATTTATCAGTTTTGCCCGAAACGAGATAGCGATGTGCGACCGGTCTGGATTATCTCGATCGCGCTGTCAACCAATGGGCACTGCCGAGCATCCAGCAGAGTGCGAAGGTAGCGAGTTCGCAAGGCAAGATATTCGCCGTCACCGAGACTTCGCCGACCGGACCTAGCAGCTACCGTCTGCTGTCCTGCGGCTTCTCGTGCGGTTCCTGGCCTTTCGACCACCAGACAAAATACAGCGATCCCATCTTCATCACAGGCACGCGGCGGTCGCGTTCCCGGGCTCGCAACTCACGATAGGTCTTCATCTTCAGAGTGCCGCCCGGCAACCTGATACGCACCGCCATCGGTCCAACTCCCGTTGTGCAACGCAGCAATTGTGTGCAATGCGGTAAGTAGAGACCTTCCGTTACGGAAGAGTCAACAGCAGCATCATCAACTTATTTTGCGAGCTGCGCAGGCTTCGCGGTGCCGGGCGGGCACGCGCATGCCCGGACGAAGGAGCTTCATCCTGGCGACCGATCGTCAATCAGGCGCTGGCGGTTCGACCACCATGTGAAATAGACCCGGCCGAGCCTGACGACGGGTATGCGGCGGGCGCGTTCGCGATCGCGCAATTCGCGATACACCTTCACCTTCAGCGTGCCGCCAGGCATCCTGATACGCACCGCCATCGATTCCGCCACCCCATTGTGCAACGCAGCACAAGAGACCTTCCGTGGCGGAAGAGTCAACGCCTGCCCGCTGACTATTTTTGGGATTTGGCGAGCGATCTTCGGAGGTTTCGGCGCGCAGGCGGTTCTTGATCCCGCATGGAAGCGTCAGCGCCCAATCGGGGATCGTCGGGTGCGCGGCTATTTCCTGGGCGGGGATTTTTTGGGCGAGGATGGACGATCGGACATGCCGCTCGGCCACCAGATGACGAAGTAATTGCCGACCTGCCAAACCGGCACCTCGCGATTCTGCTCGCGGCGCCGCAGCTCGTCGCTTTTCTTGATCTTCAAAGTCCCGCCTGGGAGTCTGATTCTTATCGTCACGTGTCCTCCCGCACCCGCTACAGGTACGAACGATATACGCGAACAGTTTCATCCCGGCTAAGCAATTTCATCCAGGCCGAGCAATTTCGGGGCCGATACAGCGCGCCGGACCGGCGCGAGATCGCCGAAACCGGCTCTATTTGAAGAAATCCGCAATGCCGTTGATGGCCAGCACCGCATAGACGATCGGTCCGGCGATAAACGCACAATAAAGGCAGAGGATCGCTGCCAGCACCGCGAGCAGCGGCTTGTCGCGACCGACGGCGCGGAGCTCGGACCTCACCGACCAGCGCGCCGCAGCGGTTTGTTCATCATCAGGCATATGCACCATCCCGCGGCCATTTCACACGGCGGGTCGAAAACATCAACCTTCCTTGCCACATCGGCACGCGCTGCCGCCCAATTCTGCTTTGCCGCCACGCATCTGTTTTTTCAACCTCAAAACCCTGCCCGCAAGGGCGGAAAGGAAACCCATGGACCTTTCATTCAAGGGCGCCGCGAGGCGCCTCGATGACATAGACTTGCCGAAACTCGGCGCCCGGATCGGCGTCGGCGAGGACGAGATGCACGCGTTCCTCGATGTTGAAACCAGCGGGCACGGCTTCGACGCCGTTGGCCGGCCGGTCATCCTGTTCGAACCGCACGTCTTCTACCGCAACCTGTCTGGTGCCAAGCGGGCAAAAGCGGTAGCCGCCGGTCTCGCCTATCCGAAATGGGGCGAGAAGCCCTATCCAAGGGATAGCTACCCACGGCTCAGGGCAGCTTGTGCGATCGACGAAACCGCGGCGCTCAAATCCGCCTCATGGGGCTTGGGCCAGGTTCTCGGCGAGAATTTCAAAGCCGCCGGCTTTCCTACCGTGCAGGCGATGGTCGAGGCGATGATGGCGGACGAGGCGCTGCAGCTCGGCGCGGCGATCGATTTCATCGTCGAGAAGCGGCTCGACGACAATCTGCGCAATCACGACTGGGCGGGATTCGCCAAGGGCTACAACGGCGCCGGCTATAGCAAGAACGCTTACGACACGAGGCTTGCCGAGGCCTATCGCAAATGGTCGCGCATCAAGGATACGCCGTGGCCGTCTGCCGGTCTGGTGGTCCTTCGGCCTGCAGCTCCGCTAGAGCCCGCAAAATCGATTCCCGTTCCACCGCCGGCCGCCGCGCTCTCTGCGCCTCCTGTGCCTGTCGCCAAGCCCGGCTTCCGGGCAGCGCTGATCGCCGCCGTCCTGAAACTATCAGCCATCCTCAAACTGTTTGGAAGGAAATGACATGTGGACCCGGATCAAGAGCTTTTTCTGCGATAGCGAGACAATATTCTGGGCGCGGCTTCAGGCCGCCATCGGCGTCATCGCGAGCATCGTCACCTATGTCGACCCGCAGGTTCTTTCGCCGATCATTCCGGGCGAATGGTTCCCCTGGTTTCTTGTGGTCAACGGCGTTTTGACCGAGTTCCTGCGCCGCCGCCGCGCGGAGGATTTGTGATGGCCGCACTCCTCGCCATTCTCGGCGCCATCATCGGCAACAAGCTCGTCATGACGATATTCGCTGCTGTGGCCGGCGGCATCGGCCTTTATGTTGCGGGCGGCATCAACCGGGCGAAGAAGGAGGCGGCCAAACAGGCCGAGGCAAAAGTCGCGGCCGGAGAAGATCGCCTCGAAATGAACCGCGAGGCCGCCGCAGAAGAGCGCAAGGCGGCCGGCATGACCGATGCGGCAGCACGAGCGGAGGCTGGGAAATGGGCAAAGCGCTGATCCTCTGTCTGGTGCTCGCCGGCTGCACGACAACCGCGCCGGCCGGCAATCCGCGCCAGGTCTGGTGCGACCACAACCAGCCGCGCCGGCCATCGGCGGCCATCGTCGCCGCCGTGACCCGGCCCGAGCTCGACGAGATGAACGCCTTCAACGGGCAGGGTGCCAGATGGTGTGGGTGGACGCCATGATGCATGAGCTGCTCGACGTTCTGGGCATCAAGGCGCCGGTGCTGGTCGCCGGCCTTTCCGGCGGTATTTTGCGGGCTTTGTCGCGTCATCGCTACAAGGTCCGCGAAATGGTGGCCTCGCCGATCTGCGGCGCGCTGGCGGCGGCCTATCTGACGCTGCCGGTCGTGCATTATTTCCGCGCCGCCGGCCTGCCCATTCCTCCTCCGGACGACGACACCACGACGCTCGCCGCCGCGTTCCTCATCGGCGTCTCGGCGATGTGGATCTCGGATATCGTCTTCGAGGTGATCGTGCGCCGGTTCGGGCCGGTGAAGGAGGAGTAAGCCGCCCAAGCTGACAAAAGAGTGACGTTCAGTTGAAGCCCGCGGCGCCGAAAGGTGCGGCGGGCTTTTGCATTTTCCCTGGCAATCTGTACGATCTTTTCTCTGCGAGGGCGGCTCGATCCGGCGCTTGCGAAACCAAGATACGCTTTAGGCCTCACGGGAGATGGTGTCATGCTTGCCAGAGTCCTGACACAAGCGGCAGTCCTGACAGCCGGGGCGCTTCTGTTTGCCGCGACGGCCCATGCCCGGCCGGACAGCCGCGCGATGACGTGCGAACAGACACAGCTTCTGATCCAGAGGCACCGCTCGGTGGTGCTGACCACCGGACGGAACACCTACGACCGATACGTGCGCCAATTCGGCAATGAATGCGACTGGCCGCAGATGCCGCGCGTCGCTTATATCAAGACGCGTGACGGTCAATGTCTGGTCTATCGCTGCCAGGAGCCGGTCTTCGACCTCCCGAATTGAAAGCAGGGGCTTTTTCATCCGGCCGCCGACGCGGACAGCGAGGGCAGTGCGAAAGGCGGTGGCTCATTCTTCGTCGAAAGGACCACCTTCGCGTGCGAGATCGCGTGAAATAACGCGTTCATCGGTATCGTCCGGCAACGCCTCGTCGCTTTCCTGGTAAGCGTTATCGTCATCCTCCTCCGGCAGTTCGCCGTCTTTCTCGACGTCGTAACGGATGTCGCCGTTTTGCGGCACGCCGTCTGGGAGAATTCTCCCGCTCCGGATGGCGTCCCAGTCCTGCTGCTGGATGGTCGGGCTCTCCGTCTCGTCGTCGGTTCGTTCTTTCCTGCGCGGTTCCATCGCTGGTTCTCCATAATGTCGGCGGCCCTGAACTGGCTCAGTGGTTGAACTCATAAGTCTGGCGGCCGGTTCCCGGGCCACTGCGGTCCGGGCGCATTGCCGCACGACGGAACCAATCGCGCCTGCCTGCCTTCACAAGTCAGACGATCCTGGCGCGAAAGGAGCTCGACATGAGACCGCTCATTTTCTTGCCGTACATGCTAGGCGCGCTGGTGCTGGCGGTGCCGGCGTCCGCGCAGCCGGGCGAACAGTCGCAATTCGACCGCTGCAAGGTCGAGCCGCCGGACAAGAACAGCCAGCAGCAGCAGCCGGCCGGCAACAATTTGTCCGATATGCTCGAGCCATGCGGTGGGGTGCTGAAGCCGCCGCCAACGGGCGATCAGGGCATGGCGGCACCACCGGCGGATGAGGGCAGGACCCCGGTGATCAAGCCTGGCGAGGTGCCGCCACAGCCGCCCAAGCAGTAGCCGCTTCAATTGCTGCGACAGAGGCTGCCCATGGGGCTGCGACGGGCGGTAACGCCGCGCCGCTCGAGCCGGCAGGTTAGTTGCAGTCGCCTAGGAACATTAGCTTGTCCTAAATGTTGTTTTAGACGCAGCCGATATCACCCCCTCCGGTATCGCTGCTGATCGGGAGACCGATCGGCCCGCGTCTTGCGACGCGGGCCACCGCAGCTCATCCGCAGTCCATTCGCCGCACCGCACGGGCACTTCACCGCTATTCGATTAGCCGCCACTTACGGAACAACAAGGTGGCCTGGGCGTTTGCCTAGAGGGTTCGCCGCTTCGACCGGAATGCCGCGTCGCAACCGTAAAGGCGAGGCCCGTAACAACAGGAGTAGACGATGAAAATCCACCTTGTTCCTGCTGCGGCGGGATTGGTGTTGCTCGCCGGCGTCGGCGTGGCCACCGCAGACCAGGTGATTGTCACGCCCGAACAGCAGACGGTCATCCGCGAATACGTCCACAAGCACCCGTTGGCGTCGATCAATCTTCTGGGGGTGGAGCTCAATATCGGTTCCACGTTGCCCGATACGGTCGAGCTGCAACCGATCGATGTTCCCGACGTGCAGTACAGATACGTCGTCGTCGACGGTCGCACCGTGCTCGTCGACCCCGGCACGCGCAGGATCGTGCACGTCATCGAGTGACCGGCGTTCCCAAACCGCGAACCGGATTTGGAAAGGTCACGGTCTAAATTATCAAAAGAGCTCCATCCCGAAGGATCGGGATGGAGCCGCTGTCGTCTCGAAACAAGGAAAGGAGCCATTCCCATGCTGCCGCATGTCGAGCCGACCAACGTGGCCGCAGCCGTCGACAAATTGCTTGCTGAACGAGGCGATGGCCTGCTGTCGATGAAGGCAGCGATTGCGCTGTTGCGCGAACGCACCGGAACGGAGCGCTCGGACGCCGATCTTGAAGGGCTGATCATCAAGAAGGCGGCGCTCCTCGGCGTTGCTGTCCTGTGTGACAGAGAGGCTCAATAACGGTGCCTGCCGCTCAAGACGCGGGTCGAAATTTCAGCTAGAACAAAGTTGCTTACGCATGAACCGAGCCGACGGAGGCAACAGTGACGGACAGGCAGGAACGGATTCGCCAGCGGGCACACGCGATCTGGGAACAGGCAGGCAGGCCCGACGGGTCGCATCAGCAGCATTGGGATCAGGCTACCGCCGAGATCGACGCAGAAACCGCCGCGCAGGAGACCGCCAGCCGGCCGAAGCCGAAAGCACGCCAGCCTAAGCCGACGCCGGCCGCCAAAGAGGGAACCAAACCCAAGGCGCGACCGCGCAAAGCGTGAACTCGAGCGGATTTGATTGCATCGCTGGATCTCGTGGTTCGGTTGGCCCATCGTAAGGCGGGACCAGTCCTAACCAGTCCCGCTGCCGCCCACCCGCGATGGTAAGCCGGATTGTCGTGGCTTACTACTTACCGCAATTGTTGTCGTTGACAGTCGGGGAAACCGTCCCGGCAGGCTTGTTGGACGCATCGGGTTGGGCACCTTGCGGGGTTGCAGGGCAGTTTTGATCCGCATTGGAGTTCATGGCACCCGTCGTGCCCATCGTGCTGCTGGTCGTGCCAAGGTCGATGCCATTCGGCTTGGGCTGGACGACGATGCTCTTCTCACTGCCAGGCGCATTGTTGTCCGAGCCGGCATTCTGGGCCATCGCCGCGGTCGCCAGACCGGCTGCAAGTATGGAGGCTGTCAGGATTTTCGTAAGCATGTTGATCTCCATCATTCGGTTGTCGTCGCATGGCGACTACAGAGAAAACAATGCGGGCGACGGAAAGGTTCTGGCAAAAATGGCGCAGCACGGCGAAGCAAACACGCGCATGGCGGACCTTCTCGGCCCGTTTTCTATTGCCTCGTGTCGGATTGATATAGTCGTTTTCAGATTTAAGAATTCGCCTTATTTCGATCGCCGACCGTTGGGGCGACGTTCGTCTATCGCGGCGCCCATCAGTTGACGCTCGCATTGCTTCACCCGGCAGAGGACCTTCCCGAAGTAAAACTTTCGGAAAATTTCACTACAAACTTCACTCGGCTGTTGTGTGAACAGATACCATGAGGCCAGTAAGTTGATCGGCAAAGAAACCGATAATCTTCTTGCAAATTAGTAGGTATGCAACCGGCGATGTCGCGGGCTGTTCAGCGCAATACAGCAAGGAGAGTGTTATGACCATCATAATCAAAACAATCACCGATGCGGTGGCGGGCAGCGCAGTTGTTTTCATGCTCTCGATGCCCGTGAATGCCGCGGACGGAATTGCCGTTGGTGTTGGCACTTCCATTGGCGGCAACGGCGGCATCAAAGCCGGCCTCGGCGCGACGGTTGGTGGCCGCCAAGGCATCAACGCTGGTGCCGGCGCAACGGTTGGGGGCAGCGGCGGCATCAAGGCCGGCCTCGGTGCGTCGCTGGGCGGCAGTCGCGGCATCAACGCCGGCGCCGGCGCAACGGTTGGCGGTTCCAGCGGCATTGCCGCGGGCGCCGGCGCGTCGGTCGCGGGCAGAAGCGGCATCAACGCCGGTGCCGGCGCCACGATCGGCGGTTCCGGTGGCATTGCCGCCGGCGCCGGGGTAGGTATCGGCAGCGGCGTCAGGGCCGGCGCGGGGGTCGGGATCGGCAGCGGCATCAATGTCGGCGCCGGTGTCGGGATCGGCGGTGGTACCAATTCGAGCAATCCGTCCAACCCGGGCAGCCCGTCCAATCCCAACAATCCCAACAATCCCAGCAATCCCAACTTACCCCAGGTCGTCGCCGACATGTCGAGCGACAAGTTGGCCAGGATGAAGAGGCGCTGCGTCGACGTGCTCAGCAGCGAAGGCACTTATGACAGCGATTTGCGCCAGTTGTGCCTGCTGATCGCGCGCCGCTAGGGCGAATACATCGGAATGAAATGTCCGACCGGCCGAGAGGCCTTCGTCCACCAAACCTCCATCAGTCCAAAGCCCGCCATTATGGCGGGCTTTTTGCCGAGCACGTGGCGGCAGCATGACGGGGGCTCACAAGAGCACGCGCCTCAATGCGTTTGACGGCCAAAATCCGGCGAAACGGTCACCCCGCCCTCCAAGGCGTCCCGACCCAGCGCGGGACTGCTTTGCATCGGTTCGGGGCACGCGAACTCCGCCAGATCGGTTTCCGCGAAGCCGTCGAACTCGATAGCTGCGCCTTGGAGCTGGGCTGCTTGCATGACGAGCCATTCGATGTCTTCGCGCGCAACATTCTCGGCAAGGTTCTGCAGTCGCGCGGCTTCGGCGACAGCAGTCAGATTGATGGCAATCCCGGACCGCAATGTAGCTCGGACTCGGGAACTGACGTCTTCGTGCAGGCGAACCGAAAATCCGTAGCGCATGGAAAACCTTCCTTTCGGGAGCGGTTTGTCCCTCGTGTTCTACCATGCGCCCAGGGTCCGCGATTGGCAAGCGAAAATCATCAAAAATCGTGTTGTGCCAAGTAGTTAGCGTATTTTGTTGATTGCCCATTTGATGCTTAATCCGCTTCATCGGACTTCTGCACGGATCATGCATCTGGAGGTCTTGACGTACTCTGCCAATATACCTAACTCTACAAAGAATTAGGAACATACTAACTCAGCTAATTTTAGCCTGGTATGGCTGGAGGCCGAGATGTCCGAACTGGAACGCCCGGAACGATTGCAGATCATGCTGACCGTCGATGAACTGGCGGCATTGGAGAACTGGCGCTTCGACAAGCGCATGCCGAGCCGGTCGGCTGCGGTACGCGAACTTTTGAGGCGAGGCCTCACAGCCGATGGCTTCCTGACGGCGGCGCATGGGACCAAGTCGCGCGACTTCGGCATTCTGCCGCATTCTGCCGATGGTGACGGGGCAGCCGAGGGGTCTTCCAGCAGCGAACAGTGAATCTCCAGCGACCCCGTTCGCCCGCCGCACCTCGCTGGCCTTCACGGCCGCTGGGTATCATCAAGCAGCTTGGTTTATCTGTGTGGCCCCTCCGCCGTCGGTTGACAGAGCTGGCGTTGCAGATACATTGCACAGGACTATACAGGTGCAATGAACAGGTATGCCTATGGTCCGCCGCGTGGTCCCATCGTCTCCCGGTACGGGCAAGCCCGAACAGATCGCCACGGTTCTCGAACATGAAATCCGCTCCGGTGTTCTGGGCTTCGGCGACCGGTTGCAAAGCGAGAACGAGCTCGTCCAGCGTTTCTCCGTCAGCCGCAACACCGTTCGCAAGGGCCTCGAGGAACTGTCCAGCCGCGGGCTGATCACCACCAAGGTGGGCATCGGCTCTTTCGTCACCTTCGATGGCAAGCCCGTCGATGACTCAATCGGTTGGTCGCGGGCGCTCGCCAACGCCGGCGCAAATGCCGAGACGCGGACGCTGCGGCTCGAGGTGATCGAGGACCCTGATCTTGCCGCACTGCTTGGTATAGAAAACCCGTTTTTCATCGCTGTCGATCGGGTGCGCACCAATGCCAGCGACGGCCACGCTATCTCCATTGAGCGCAGCCGCCTGCCATTGTCACCCGAACTGGAGGACGTGCCGTTACGCGGTCTGCGCGAAGGCTCGCTCCACCAGACGCTCCGCGGCGCCGGTCTCATTCCAGACCATGGCGAGGAATGGGTCGGCATCGAAATGCTCAACCCAGAGGACGCCGCAATCCTCGGCTGCCCGCAAGGCACGCCGTTCCTGCGCGGTTGCCGCTTGACCCGCGCCGCCGATGACCGGCCGATCGAATATGTGACCAGCCTGCTCAACCCGGCGCATTTTGCGCTGCATATGAGGTTCTGAGTGATGCCGGACGACACCGGGAACATAACCGATCGGGCCATGGGAGCGCTTGTGGGCGGGGCACTGGGAGATGCGCTGGGAATGCCGACGCAGCTTTTGTCGCCGGCGCGGATTGCCGAACTCTACGGTCATGTCGAGGACTTCATTGCTCCTTTCGCCGACCATCCGGTGTCGAAGGGACTCCCGGCCGGGACGATCACCGACGACACAGAACAGGCGCTTCTGCTTGGCCGTATCCTGGTCGAATCCGGTAACCGGTTCGACCATGCGCGGTGGGTCAACGCGCTGCTCGACTGGGAACGCGATGTCAAGGCGCGCGGCAGCTACGATCTGCTGGGACCATCAACCAAACGCGCCATCGACGCCATCAATAACGGTATGCCAGCCGAGGAAGCGGGACGCAGCGGCGACACAAATGGTGCAGCCATGCGCATCGCGCCAGTCGGCATCATGATGCCGCCAGAGCCGCTTGACGCACTGGTCGGCAAAGTGGCCGAAACTTGCAGGGCGACGCACAACACGTCAATCGCAATCGCTTCGGCCGCAGCGGTCGCTGCCGCCATCAGTCGCGGCATCGCTGGCGGTGACTGGCGCGCCGCTTCCGACAGAGCCATCGCCGGGGCGAGGCACGGGGCAACGCTCGGCTATTGGGTGACCGGCGGTGACATCGCCGCGCGCATTGGGTGGGCGCAGAAGCTCGTACGCGGCAAGGAGACGAGCGACGCGATCCGGCTGATCACCGATTTGGTCGGCACCGGCGTCGCCAGTCAGGAGTCCGTTCCGGCTGCATTCGCGGTGCTGGAAGTCGCCGGCGGCGATCCCTGGCAAGCGGCAGTCATCAGCGCCAATCTCGGTGGCGACACCGACACGATCGGCGCCATCGCGGCCGGCATGGCCGGTGCCTGCACCGGCTTTTCCCGATTGCCACAAAAACACATCGCCCGGATCAAAGGCCTAGACATTGGGCGGGTGCGCGCGCTCGCCGCCGACTTGGTCGCCCTGCGGACGGCGAAGAGCAGGTCCGGCAAGGATGCGGCAGCATGAGCGGGCGTCTCGTCCACATCGGCAGCGCGGTAGTCGACTATGTCTACCGCATCGATGCCTTGCCGGCACCGGGCACGGAGAAGACCGCATCGAGCTTTGCACAAGTCGCCGGCGGCGGCTTCAACATGATGGTCGCGGCCAGCCGCACCGGCATGAAGGTGGTGTTCGGCGGCCAGCTCGGCAGCGGACCCAATGGCGACTTCCTGCGCGCGGCCTTAGCCACGGAGGGGATCGAGACACTGACGCGGGCATCGCCGGTTCTGGACAGTGGCAATTGCGTCGCCATGATCTCGAGCGATGCCGAGCGCACCTTTGTCTCGTGGCCTGGTGCAGAGAGTTTGCTCAGCCTTGACATGATGGCGCTCATTTCGGTCGCACCGGGCGACTGGGTGTTCACCTCCGGCTATACGGTTAGCTATCCGGGAAGCCGAGAGGCGCTTGTCGACTGGATCGAGGTGCTGCCGGCGGAAATTCCTTTGGTCTTCGATCCGACGCCGATCATTTCAGACATTCCGCGCACCATTCTCGACCGGGTGCTGGCGCGCACGAGCTGGCTGAGCTGCAACGCCGCCGAAGCGGCTGAGATCGCCGGCACCGGCGATGTCGAGGCTATTGCTGCCCGGCTGCTGGCCAGCCACTGCCCCAACGCGGCAGGCGTGGTCGTCCGCGCTGGCGCAAAAGGCTGCTTCGTGCGGCTGGCCGACGGCACCGCCCAAGATGTGCCCGGGTTCAAGGTCGCGGCGGTAGACACCAACGGCGCCGGCGACACTCATATCGGCGCCTTCGTCAGCGCGCTCTCGCACGGCGTGTCGCCGTTCGAAGCGGCGCGTTACGCCAATGCGGCGGCGGCGCTCTCGGTCACCCGCCATGGCGGGTCGATGGCGCCGAACGACCAGGAGATCCAGCGATTCCTCAGCCATGACGATCGACCGACGACCGTGCATGGCCGGAAACAAGAGGCCCATTTCTGACAGCCTAATGGGATAACAAGCCCGCCAACCGGGCAACAATGAGAGGAACGAACATGCGCATGCCCAAACTGACTGCTTTTCTGACGGCAACCGCTGTCTTCGCTTCGGCGCTTACGCTGGCCGCCAGGGCCGACGAGGTGCACGTACTCAACTGGAAGGGCTATGGCGCCGACGAGCCCTGGGCCATAGCCGCCTTCGAAAAGGCAACCGGCAACAAGGTCGTCAACGACTTTTTCAATTCCGAACAGGAAATGCTGACCAAGCTCAGGACCAATCCCGGCCTTTACGATGTCGTCATGATCAATGCCGCCTTCAACGATCAGGCGATGGCGGAAAAGCTCATTCAGCCGATCGACACGTCCAAGCTGGCGAACTATGCCGACATCAGCAAGGACAAGGCCGGATCATCGATGCTTGTCCATGACGGCAAGGTCTATGGGGTGCCGTGGGTTTGGGGGCTGACGGCGCTCGCCATCAACGACAAGTCATTCGACAAGCCGCCGACCAGCATCGCCGAAATGTGGGATCCCGCCCACAAGGGCCGCGTTACCATCCGTGACGATGCCGTCGAGGCCGTGCAGTTCGGCGCCATCGCTACCGGCCAGAACATCAACGACGTCAAGGACATGGAGGCGGTCAAGGCGAAGCTGACCTCGCTGATGCCGCAGATCAAGACGTTCTGGAGCTCGGAGAACGACTGGAACCAGATGGTTGCCTCCAACCAGATCGACATCGGCACCTATTGGAGCGGCTCGGCCGACCGCGCCAAGACGCATTTCAAGCTGCCGGTCTCGCTGGTCATTCCCCAGGAGGGTGCCGTCGCCTGGCTTGACGCCTTTTCCATTCCGGTCGGTTCCAAGAACGTCGCCGGGGCGCAAGCCTTCATCAACTACATGATCGACCCAAAGTTCTATGTCGAATGGGTTACCAAGGTCGGCGCGCCGGTGTCGGCCAACACCAAGGCGGTCGAAGCGCTGCCAGAGGGTTCCTTCAACCGCAAGGTGATGGGCGACCCGGCAGTCGCCAAGCGCATCCAGTTCCAGGCGCCGATTACTGACGCGCAGCGCGAGACCTATCTGGCGCTCTGGCAGCAGCTCAAGGTCGACGTGAAGTAACAGCAGAAGCCGCGATCAGCCGACCATCAATGTCGGCTGATCCTTCCTATCCTGGGAGGAGATGTCATGGCAGTACAGATCGCAGCCGCGTCGCGCAGCGGGCTGAGATCGGCCTTGCCGCTGTTGGCGCCTGCCTATCTCTGGCTGACGGTTGCAATTTTCCTGCCGCTCTCGGCCATGGTCTTCTTCTCCTTCATGACCGATCTGCCGCTATCGGGAAAGCCGTGGGCATTCACGCTCGAAAACTATGCCGCCTTCTTTTCACAAAGCCTTTACCTGACATTGCTGGTGGCCTCGCTGCGCCTCGGCCTCGAGGTGACGCTGTGGTGCATCGTCATCGGTTATCCCGCCGCTTACGTGCTGGCCAAGGTGCTGAAAGGCCGCAGCCGCGAGGCGATTTTCCTGCTCGTCATCCTGCCGTTCTGGTCGAACGGGCTGGTGCGCATCTTCTCGTGGGCGATGGTGCTGCGTGAAGGGGGCATTCTCGACACAGCGCTCAACGCCGTGCTGCCGTTCAAGATCAACATTGATCTCATGTATTCCTATCCGGCCGTCATCATCGGGCTGGTGCACTCCTACGTGCCTTACATGGTGCTGACCTGCTATCTGACCCTGCAGGCCATCGATGACTCGCTGATCGAGGCTGGGCGCTCGCTCGGCGCCTCGCGGCTGCAGGTGCTGAAGCGGGTCATCATTCCGCTGTCGATGCCGGGGCTAGTGGCGGGCGCAGTACTCATCTTCGTGCCGGTCGTTGGCTCGTTCATGGAACCGCGCATCCTCGGCGGCCGCACCGGCACCTTCTACGGCACTGTCATCGAGGACCAGTTCGTTGCCGTGTTCAACTGGCCGCTGGGTGCCGCACTGTCCTTCATCCTGCTGGCTGTGGTGCTGGTCATCCTGGCGGTTACTTCGCCGGTGCTGCGGAGGGCCGCTTAGTGGCGACGACCCGAATCCTGGAATGGCTCGGCCGGGTCTACATTCTGATGCTGCTCGCCTTCCTGTACCTGCCCATCATCATCATGGCGCTGATGTCATTCAACGTCTCGCCCTTTTACCAACTGCCGTTCGAGTGGACGACGGAATGGTATGCCTCGCTCTGGCAGAACAATCAGCTGATCGCGGCCACGCGAAACAGCGTCGAGATCGCCGTCATCACTACCATCATCTGCACCGCGCTCGGCACCGCGGCGTCGCTAGGGCTCTATCGCTACGACTTCCGCGGTAAGAAATTCCTGCAGGCGCTGCTGTTTCCGCCGATCGCCATACCGTGGCTGATCACTGGCACGGCGATGCTGATTTTCTTTTTCGGCGTTGGCATCGGCCGCGGGCTGCATGCCATCCTGCTCGGCCACGTGGCGTTGGCGCTGCCCTATGTCATCGTCGTCGTCTCGGCCCGGCTGCAGACATTTGCGCCAGAGCTCGAAGAGGCGGCGCGCTCGCTCGGCGCCAATCAATGGCAGGTGACGAACCGCGTCACGCTGCCCTGGATCATGCCGGGCGTCATTGCCGGCGGGCTGTTCGCCTTCGCCGTGTCCTTCGACCAGTTCGTCGTCTCCTACTTTCTGTCGACGCCCGGCCAAACGACGCTGCCGGTCGAAATCTACGCGGCGATCCGCAAGGGTTTCACGCCCGAGATCAATGCTGTCTCGACGATCATCATTGTTGTGTCGATGGCGCTGATGCTGCTGACGGCGCGCTTCTTCAAATTCGGCGGAGAGAAATAATGGCGGGCGTGCAGGTATCGAATGTGTCGCGCAGTTTTGGCGCGCACAAGGCGCTGGACGATGTCTCGATCGATTTCGCCGACGGCGGCTTCTACGCCCTGCTCGGTCCCTCCGGCAGCGGCAAGACCACGCTGCTGCGCCAGATCGCAGGCTTCGACTTTCCCGACTCTGGTCGCATCTCCATAGGCGGCGAAAGTGTTGAGCGGGTGCCGGTGGAGAAGCGGCGCATCGGCATGGTGTTCCAGAACTACGCGCTCTTTCCCAATATGAGCGTCTCCGACAATGTCGCCTTCGGACTGTCGGTGCGCGGCGAGCCCAAGGCGGTGATTGCCAGCGAGGTGCAGCGCGCACTCGACCTCGTGCAACTCGGCACGCTCGGTGGTCGCCGGCCGCACCAGCTCTCCGGCGGCCAGCGCCAACGGGTGGCGCTCGCTCGCGCGATCGTCACCACGCCGCGCGTGCTTCTCCTCGACGAGCCGCTCGGCGCGCTCGACAAGGCGCTGCGCGTGGACATGCAAATCGAATTGAAGCGTATTCAGCGCGAGATCGGCATCACCACGATCTTCGTCACCCACGACCAGGAAGAAGCGCTGACGATGAGCGACCGCATCGGCATTCTGCGCGATGGCAAGCTGGTGCAGGAAGGCCCGCCCGAGGAGATCTACGATCGGCCGAAGAGTGAGTTTGCCGCCACCTTCCTGGGCGACGCGAACATCCTTCGCGGCAACGCCACTGGTACGGGCATCCGGCTGCCTGACGGAACGGGGATTGCCGCAAGCGCGGGGGTTACGCTTGTCGCCGGCATGAAGGCGAGCTGCGCCGTGCGGCCCGAACGAATCCGCATCGCCACCAATGCCGGCGTTCCGGACCGAGCCCATGCCAACATACTCACGGGGCGGGTCTCCAAGCGTATCTTCGCCGGCAACAACAGCACATATTTTGTCGATCGCGATGGCCAGACAATCAAGGTCATCGTGCAGAACACCGGCATCGAAAAGCTGGCGGAAGGACAACAGGTGGTGCTGCGCTGGTCGTCCGAGAGTACGGTGCTGATCGACGCGAGCTAGCAGATCCAATCCTTCAGTCTTGCCAGGCGGTCGGCAATCGGGGAAAGCATGGTCGGGCAAACTCCGAAGCGGAATGCTCGATGCCCCTTGAATTGAATGCGGGCGACCAGTCGATGCTGCATGGCGAGCAAGGCTCGGCAGCGGCTGCCGCCATGAAGATCCTGGTCGCCTTCGCGAAGGCGGTCGACGCGCGCAAATTGCTGGACATTGCCGGTGCCCATATCGACGGCTGCCTCTATCACGGCCAGGCCAGCCTCGATTTCGTCGAAAGGCTGATCGAGGGCGGCGGCCGCGTTCGAGTGCCAACGACGCTGAATGTCGGCTCGTTCGATCTGATCCATCCTGGACTGGTGAAGATGACAGCCGCGGAAGAAGTGCCGGCGCGCCGTCTGATGAAGGCGCATCTGGAACTCGGCTGCCAGGCGACTTTCACCTGCGCGCCCTATCAGACGCGGTTTCGGCCAGGGTTTGGCGAGCAGATTGCCTGGGGTGAATCCAACGCCATCGTCTTTGCCAATTCGGTGATCGGTGCGCGGACCAACCGCTATGGCGATTTTATCGATTTGTGCTGCGCAATCACCGGGCGCGCGCCAGCCTGGGGGTTGCACCTGATCGAAAACCGGCGTGGCCAGGTACTGTTCGAGCTGACTGGCGGCCTCGAGCCTACCGACGCCCTGTTTGTCGGCGTCGGGCTGATCGTCGGGCAAAGGAGTGGCGACCGCATTCCGGTGATATCGGGCCTGCCGCCGCCGCGCGACGAGGACCAACTGAAGGCGCTGGGGGCGGCGGCGGCAACGACGGGCGCGGTGGCGCTATTTCATGCCGTCGGCATCACACCGGAGGCGAAGACCCGCGATGAGGCGTTGCACGGCCTGGTGCCGGAGCAAAAAATCCGTATCAGCTGCGCCGACATCGACCATGCTCTGGCCAGGCTATCGAGCGTCCCCGACGGTGTGCTGCTTGCCGCCGTCTCGTTAGGCACGCCGCATTTCTCCTACGAGGAATGGATGCGCCTGTTGCCGTTGCTGCGCGAGGTCGCGCCGGGCAGAGGCGTTCCGATCTATGTCAACACAGGGCGTGCCACCCTGGCGCGGCTGCAGGACGAAGGCGCACTGGCCGGCATGGGAGCATTCGGCCTCGTTCCGGTCGCCGACACCTGCACTTACGTCACCACGATCATCGAGCGGCTCGACGGTGTGGTGATGACCAATTCGGGCAAATGGGCGCATTACGCACCTGGCAATATCGGTGTCTCGGTGGCCTTCGGTGACATGGAAAACTGCGTCCGCTCGGCTGCTGCCGGCCGCGTCGTGCGAGGCGCGCCATGAGGGGGCCGGACAGAACAGGTACATTCCACCTTGCCGGCTCGGCACAAGGCCCGGCGCTGGTGCTTTCGCAGGCGCTCAGCTTCTGGGGTGGAATCGACGTCGAAACGGGCGACATCATCGACCATTCGCACCCGAACCTCGGCGGCAACATCGCCGGCAAGATCCTGGTGATGCCGAGCGGGCGGGGGTCGTCGTCCTCGTCTTCGGTTCTGGCCGAAGCGATCCGCAGGGGCACGGCGCCGGCCGGCATTATCCTGGAGCGGCCGGACCCGATCCTTGCCGTCGGCGCCATCGTTGCCGAATTCCTCTATGAAATCAGCATGCCGCTGGTCGTCTGCGAGATATCAGGCATTGTCTCCGACGACCGGATCGCAATCGATCTGGGCGAAGATGCCCAAGCGATGGTGAGCAAGATCTAGCCGGCCATCAGTCCCGCCGCGCCCCGCCGCCAGTAGGCTGCCGCCAATGTTTCGTTGCGGCCGAGCGTCAGCGTGCCACGCCAGTGTTCGCGCACGGTCCTGGCGGCGGCTGCTTCGGCCGCGAACCAGCCGAATGCCGAACCGGTCGGCCATGCGACCGACCGGATGGCGCGCGCCAGCCTGTCGTCGAGCCCGGCCGGCACGCTATTTCTCGGCAGCCAATGCAGCTCGATACCGGTCTTGTTGTCGATGGCCTGCCGTTCGCCGTCGTCGGCGATCTCTATGAAGGCCACGCCTTTGGTCTCGGCGGGCAGCGTCTCCAGCATGCGGGCCAGCGCCGGCAGGCCGGTTTCGTCGGCGCCCATGAGATACCATGATGCCGGTCGTACCGGACGGCCGACCGGCCCCATGATGCCGATCTTCATGCCAGGCGCCGCCTGCATGGCCCAGCAGGCGCCGACGCTGTCGCCGGGATGGATGAGGAAGTCGACGTCGATGATGCCGTTTTCGACGTCGAGGGCTCGAATGGTATAGACGCGCGCTACCGGGCGCCTGTCGTCCGAGGGCCAGGCCGGCAAGCCATTGCTGCCAAGCACGGGCCAGAGCGGATCGGGGACATCCCTGGTCGGGAACAGCATGCGGATATGCATGCCGCCGAATTTTGCGAAGCGCGTCAAATCCTCGCCGGCGAAGCGGATGCGGCGCATATGCGGGGTCAGGTCGCCGACCTGGGTGACGACCATCTCACGGAACTGCGCAAGGCGGGTTTCTTCGGCGAGATCGCCGGTCCAGACGATCTCGGGTTTTTCTTCCTTGGCATAGACTTCGACAGCGGTAGCCAGCAGGTCCTTGATGCGGGCCAGCCCATCGCGGTCGGCGGCGTTGGCCCGCATCACCAGCCGCTCCATGTCAAGGGACGCGTCGCCGAAGGCGAAGCGGAAGTCGAGCCGCTGCCCCTCGCGCGAGGCATCGGCATCGAAGCTTTGCAGCCTGTCGCTGATGCGGTCGATGTAATGCGGCAGGTTGCGCAGGTTCAAGCGCGCTTCGCAGGCCAGTCCGCTCGCTGATGCTTGCCTCATTCTCAACCTCCGATCCTGCCTGTGAGCGCCACCTTGAAGGTGCGGCCCTTGCCCTGTTCCGTTGCCGCCGTCGTCGACCAGGCGCTTTGCGGGTCGGTGTAGGCGGTGTTGAAGACGTTATCGACGCCGAAATCGAGCTTGGCATGGTCATTGATGCGCCAGTTGGCAAAGACGTTGACCAGGTCGAAGCCTTCATCGACCACGGGCGGCGCGTCGGGGTTGGTGCGGCTTGTCCGGGTGATCTTGCCGACGCTGAGATATTGCGCACCGACGGTGAACTGGTCCTCCAGCATGCGGAAACCGACGGTCGCCGAGAAGCGGTCGAGCGGCGTGTTGTTCAGCGCCTGGCCGGAGTAAACGCCGCTGACGACCTTGGCGTCGATCAGGGCGCCGGCGAGGTTCACGAAACCCCAGCCATAGTCGTAGACGGCCTCGGCCTCGATGCCCTTCAGCCGTGCGTCGCCGATGTTGATCGCCGTGCGCGGCAACACAGTGAGGTCGACGTCGATATAATCTTCGACGGCGGTGTGGAAGACGTTGACCTTGGCACGAAACAGGTCACCCGCGGCCAGCACATCGTCATATCTAAGATTGATCCCGGCTTCCCAGTTCTTCGCCGTTTCGGGCTGCAGAAGCAGGTTGGGCTGGTAGCTGTCGCCGCCGCCATGCGCGCCGCCGCCGCGGTAGACGTCCTGCAGGCCCGGCGCCCGGTAGCCTTCCGAATAGGTGCCGTAAAGCTGGAAACCTTCCAATGGCGTTAACCCGACGGTGAGGCGCGGCGACCAGCGGTCGCCGGAAATCGAGGCTTCCGCCGGCGGCACGGTCTTTGTCTCACCGTCGAGTTGATAGCCGTCATAGCGCATGGCGGCGATGAGCTGCAGCCAGTTCTCATAGTCGCCCTGCCATTGCAGGAAGCCACCATAGCCCTGCTGTTCGCCGGCGCCGAAATGCGCGGCGTCCGACGAAGCCTTCAGATAGTAGTAATCGAGGCCGTAGGTGAGGGTGTGAGCGATCTCCCAGGCATCGAAGCGTGAGGAGTTCTTCAGGTTGAAGCCGCTCGTGGCGACGTCGTAGTAGCGGAAGTTGCCGATCGCCGTTGCCGGCCAGACCTGCGTCTGCTCGGCGCGCGTGCGGTTGTGGTAGGCGTTGACACTGAGGTCGACCAGCTCGTTGTCGTCCGGCCTCCACGTATAGCCAGCCGTGTAGGTCTGGTTGGTCGTGTCGGTGTCGTAGCGGCTCAGCGTCGGCGAGGTCGAGCCGCTCGATCCGGTGACCTGGTCGCTGTAGCGCTGAAGGATCGCGCCGAGCTTGAGCTCGTGGCCGTCGGCGGGCCGCAGGGTCGCCTTCACATAGCCGCTGGTGATGCTCTCTCCGGTCCATGGCACGGTGTCGCCATTGCCATCGGTGTAGCTGTCGCGGTCGCGGTAAATGACGTTGCCGATGATGTCGGCGTCGTCGCTGAAACGGTAGGCACCGGTGGTGCTGGTGGTGAAGCCGTCGCCATTACCCTCATAGCCCAGCTTTTCGCTCAGCGCCCAGCGTTCCTCCTGCTTGAGGAAATCGCCGGCATCCCTGGTTTCGAAGGAGACGACGCCGCCGATGCCGCCCGAACCATAGGCATTCGAGACCGGGCCGCGAATGACGGTCGCTTCCTTGATCAGTTCCGGCTCGACATAGAATGAGCCCGAGCCGTGGCCGACGCGCCAGTAATCCTGGCGGGCGCCGTCGAGCGTCACCACCACGCGGCCATATTGTTCGAGGCCGCGAATGTTGATGGCGGTCGCCGGATCGTCGCCGTTCATCGAGGCGGCAACGCCGGGCGTGGTGCGGAACATGTCGGCGGCGGTGTCTGGCTGGATGCGTTCGAGTTCTTCCTGATCGACGGCGCTGATGGCGGCCATCGATTCGATGATCGCCGTCTTGATCATCGTCGCCGAGATGGTGATCAGGTCGAGCACGGTCGGCTCGTTCTGCCCAGTCCTGGCCTGCTGGGGCGGCTTGACCGGCCGGTCGGCCTTGGCGGCGGCGCCCTTCTTCTCCGGCTCCTGTGCTGCGGCGGGCGGCGCGGCACACAGGCCGAGCGCGAAGGCGAGCGCGGTGCACGCCATCAAGGTTTTGTTGCTTGTCAGTTTCATGCGTGCAGCCCCGGAAAAGCAAAGATTGCTGGCGGCGGCCGTTGGCCCTGGCTGGCATGATGGAGAAGCCTCGACACGCGGGCCGGGCAGGGCTACTTATTAAAACATGATGATAATAGTCAACTTAATTTTACAGGCCGCGACCATGACCGAATTATCTAAAATGGAGCAGCGAAACGGCGGGGTCTGCAGCGGTAGACGGTGGAGGCAGACGCGCTGGTTTCAATTGGGCGGGATGGTGGCGGTGCTGATGCTGGCGCTTTCTGCTCTTGCGCCGTCTTGCGGCTTCAAGGCGCTGGCCGCCGAGACGATTGTCGATGCATCGGGGCGCACCGTCGCGACCGGTCCGGGAACCAGGATCCTGACACTCGGTTCCGATGTTACCGAGATCGTCGATGCGCTGGGTGCCGGCGAGCGGATCATCGCCGTCGATCGCGGCAGCAAATATCCCGCTTCCGTCGCGCAAAAGCCCAATGTCGGCTACCGGCGCAGTTGTCCGCCGAAGGCTTGGTCGCGCTTCGCCCGGACCTGATCCTGGCGGCCGAAGACAGTGGGCCGCCGGAGGCGATCGAAGTGCTCAAATCGCTGGCGATCCCGATTGTTCTTGTCCCGGAAGACAACAGTCCTCAAGGCATCGACCACAAGATTACGTTGATCGCTGCCTCGCTCCACCTCGAGGACAAGGGCAGGAAGGTTTCAAGGCAAGTGCTCGACGCCTTCCAGGCCGCTGCCGACCTGGCCGCGAAAATGCCGGCCGAGCGCCGCAAGAAGGTGGTGTTCTTCCACGGCCTCGTGCGGCTGAGTGCTGCCGGTGCGGGCACTGCGGCCGACGCGATCATCCGCTATGCCGGCGGCATCAATCGATGGCCGTAATGCAGGGTTACAAGGCAGCGTCGGAGGAGAAGCTGATCGAAATGGCGCCCGACGTCATCCTGATGATGAGCGACGGCAAGGGCGGACCCACCGCCGAGCAGGTGTTCGCCACGCGCGCGCTGAGCGCCACGCCGGCGGCGAAGGCAAAGGCGCTGATCGTATTGGACGGCGCCTATATGGTCGGCTTTGGCCCGCGCACCGCCGATGCAGTCCGCGACCTGGCGCAGGCGCTGTATTCGGAGACAGCAGACGCCGACTAAGTCATGAACTTTATGACGTCATGTTCAGTGGGTACTCGCGCCCCATCTGCCCCAAGCTTCCGTTCAGATCTCCGGGATGCTTTCCCTAAAGATCACCTGCAGCCTTGGCTGGTGCAGTTCGTAAGGCAATCCCCTGACCGCATGGGTCAAGGTGTTGAGCGCTTCGCGGGCTTCGACGCGCGGGTTCTGGTCGATGACCGCGTCGAGCGTGCCGTCGAGCAAAAGCTCCTTGGTGCCTTCCGTTACTTCATGGCCGAGAAAGACCGTCGACAGTGCACGCCCGCGTTCCCGTAGCGCGCGGGCGATGCCGGTGTTGCCGGCGCCGACATTGTAGATGGCGGCCAGGTCCGGGTGCCGATCCAGCAGGGCGGAAGCCTCCGAATAGGCCTTTTCCCGATCGTCGAGCATTTCGCGCATCTCGACGATCTGCAGATTGGGCGATTCTTCCGTCAGTATGTGGCGGAAGCCCATCTCGCGCTCTTCGTGGCCGCGGTAGGAGAGCGAACCGGCGAACAGCGCGACCTTGCCCGGACGCCCTGCACCCATGAAGCGGTTGAGCAGGTAGCCGGCGAGCCGGCCGGCGGCGCGGTTGTCGATGCCGATATAGGCGACCCGCGGCACATGCAGGATGTCGGAAGCGATGGTAACGACCTTGACCCCGCTGGCCGAAAGCGAGCGGATCGCCTCGCGCACCGTCGGATGGTCGAGTGCGATCACACCGACGCCTTGCGTCTGTCCGTGCAATTCCTGCAGCAGCCGGGCAAGCCGGTCCGGATTGAAGCCTTCGATAGTGGCGACGCGGACGTCGAGGTCCGGCCGCGACTGCGCCTGCGCCTCGATCTGGCGGTGCAGCATCTTGATGAAGGAATTGGTGCCGGCGGGCAGGGCGAAATCGAGCCGTATAACCTCACCAGGTATCGCGTTGCGCGAGTTCGGATTATTCGAATTTTCAGCGATATAGCCAAGCCGTTGCGCCGTTTCGAGCACGACCTCGCGGGTGCGCGCCCTGACCCCGGCGCGGTTGTTGAGCACACGGTCGACCGTAGCGGCGGAAACGCCGGCTTCCCGGGCTATGTCTGTCAGGGTGGACCGCACTGTCGATCACCTCATTCCAAAATGCGCCAAGGGCGCATCGAGATTACGCATTTCATGGGTCCGCTGTCGAAGCGGCAGCTTCATCGCCAGCCGCGATTCTGATGGGAAATGATGTAACCAGCCTTGGCCGATACGCAAGCTGCCGCGCTACACCAAAATGCCGAAACGGACCAAAGCGGGGAGGTGGGCAGCCTGGCTCCCTCAAATTCAAGCACCGGCTTCAGTGTGAGTGCCTTGATACACGCCATTCGTCCCCTCCCATGAGATGTTATGAGGTGTCTTGATTATTTATGATGTTGACAGGCTTCGTATAGTGCCGTCAATATCCATCATAAGGGCCGTGGAGGAACAAGGCCCTGAGGGAGGAGTTCCAATGTCGAATTTGATCCGCGTGTCGCGGCGCCGTTTGCTGGCGTCCGGTGGAAAGGCGGCAGTCCTTGTTGCTGCCGCAGGTATCGCACCGAAATTCATTCGCCCAAGCCGTGCCTATGCGGCCGATGCCCTGGCGCCCGGCATGATCGGTGGCCCGACGGGCTTCGACGGCTCGGAGCGCTATCAATATGGCGCCGACACGCCCGAGGGCCGCGCCATTGAGGCGGCCAAGGCGATGAAGGGCGCCGGCAAGGCGCCGGCCAAGATCGTGCTTGGCCTGTCCGATGGTTCGATCGGCCAATTGACACAGCCGTTTCCGGCCGGTGCGCCGTCGATCAAGGATCTCTGGGAGAAGGAAACCGGTATTCCGCTCGAGATCGTCGGTGTGCCGAATGGCCAGGAATTCACCAAGACGATGCAGGACATCTCCACCAAGGGTGGGGCGTATGACATCTACGCGGTCGAATGGAACCGTCTTGGCGACCTCGCCGAAACCGGGGGCATCCTCAAGCTCGACGACTTCGTCGCGCAGTACAAGCCGGAATGGGACGATCCCGAGCGCGGCTATGTCAATGGCGCCAAGGGCGTCTCGCTGCTCAATCAGTATCGCGGCTCGACCTATGGCGTGTCGCTGGATGGCGACTTCCAGACCTGGGTCTACCGCACCGATCTGTTCGGCGACGCAGCCGAGAAGAAGGCCTTCTCCGACAAATACGACTATGAACTGGCGGCGCCGAAGACCTGGAAGCAGCATGACGAGATCGCAGCCTTCTTCCAGCGCCCGGACAAGGGCCTGTTCGGCTCGACCGATCTGCGCAACCAGGGCTGGGGCTATACCAACTGGTATCAGCGTTATGTCTCAATGGCTTCGCCCAATCAGTTCTTGTTCGACGATACCGGCAAGCCGCTGATCAATTCGGAGCAAGGTATTGCGGCGACCAGCGAGTACATCGCGTCGCTTGCGCACCATTCGCCGGATGCGATCTCCTGGGGCTGGCCGGAGCAGTACGGCAATTTCGCAAAGGGCGGTGCGGCCATGACCTGCGCCTTCTCCAATCTGCCGAAATTCCTCGATAATGCCGGCAACAAGGATTCAGCTGTCACCGGCAAGATCGGCTCGATGCTGCCGCCCGGCCGCGAGATCGACGGCAAGCTGGTCAGCCGTTCGGTGCTGTGGCTCAATCTGTCGGCGTCGGTGTCTTCGCAGGCCAAGAACCCGGAGGCCTGCTACCTGTTCCTGCAATGGCTGGGATCTAGTCGCATCTATGCGTGGATGACCGCCAACCCGGGCGGTTACTTCGATCCGTTCCGGCTGTCGGATTTCTCCGATCCGCTGGTCCGCCAGACCTATCATGCTTACCACATGGACGTGGTGCGCGAGACGGTCGCCCGCACCGTGCCCACCATCAACTATCCCGGCGCCACCGCCTTCCACAATGCGCTGGACGAGAACCTCGTCGCCGCGCTGACCAAGGCCAAGACAGCAGAGCAGGCGATGGCCGACACCGAGGCCGAGTGGAAGAAGATTGCCCGCCGCACCGGCGAGGAGAAGCTTCTCGAAGCCATCAAGACCAACAAGGAGGCCTGGCCCACCGTTCTCGATCCGATCGCCTGATCCTCCCGGATCTTACCAAGAGGGGAGGAGTGATTGCTCTTCCCCTCGATAACGAAGGACCCAGCAAAGCCGCAAGATGAAGCGTTCAGTTCCTTTCGAGATATTCCGCTATGCCGCGATCTTTGCGGCAATGGCGGTGACGCTGGTGCCGATCCTGTGGATGATGTCGATGGCGTTCAAGCCGATCGCCGAATGGTCGGCGACCGGCGCCGACCTGACCTGGTGGCCGAAGAACCCGACACTCAGCAATTTCCGCTTCGTCTTCGGTGAATCGACCAACAATCTTATCGTCGCGCTCGACCGCACAGCTTTGAAGCCGATCCTGTCGTCGCTGCTGTCGGCCACGTTCGGCACGGCGATCGCCATGTCGGCGGGCACAGCGGCGGCCTACGGGCTGTCGCGCTTCAACTCGGGCCAGAACCTGCCGCTGGCGCTGATCCAGCTTCGCCTGTTTCCGCCGATGGCGGTCATGACCCCGGTGATGATCATGTGGGCCTTCCTCAACTTCACCGACAGCTGGTGGGGGCTGTCGCTGATCTACGGCATCGTCACGCTGCCTTTCGCCTTCTGGCTGATGAAGACCTTCTTCGACGACATGCCGCGCGAGATCGAGGAGGCGGCACTGGTCGAGGGCTGTTCGCGGTGGCGCGTCTTCACCCGCATCACGCTGCCGATGATGCGGGCGCCGCTGGCCAGTGCCGCGCTGTTCGTCTTCATCCTCAACTGGTCGGACTATCTGATTGCGCTGCTTCTGACGACGCGCGAATGGGTCACGGTCCCGGTCTACATGGCCTCGCTGTCCTCCTCGATGACCGGACAGCTCTACGGCGCCAAGGCAGCTCTCGGCCTGATCGCCGCGGTGCCGCCGGTGATCATGGGCATCGCCATCCAGCGTCATCTGGTGCGCGGGCTGACCTTCGGGGCGCTCAAGCAATGAGCTCGGTGACAGCCACGATTTCGGAGGGCGACATGCAAGCCTCCAAGGCGGCGTCGGTGTTGCCGGACGAGGGCGCGCGGCTCGGATTCCGGCTGACCCTGCCGGCGCAGATCCTGGTGCTGTTCATCGCCGTCTTCCCGCTGCTGATGCAGCTCTACATCAGCCTGACCGACTGGTCGCCGCTGTCGGGCACCGGCTGGTGGAATGCCTGGTCGATGTGGAACAGTTTCGCCAATTACACCGACCTTGCCGCGGACGCGCGCTTCTGGAGCGCGCTGAAGCGCACGGCCATCGTCATGATCGTCTGCGTGCCGGCGGAGTTCCTGCTCGGCCTCGCGCTGGCGACGCTGTTTGCGGACGAATTTCCCGGCAAGCGGATCTTCTATTCGATCCTCTTGATGCCGATGATGGTGGTGCCGGCGGTGGCCGGCTACATGTTCTTCATGCTGTTTCAGTCGGGCGGCCCGGTCAACGACATCCTGTCGGCGATGTCAGGCTTTCCCGTCACCATCGCCTGGCTCTCGGATCCGACGCTGGCGCTGATCGCGGTGATGGTCGCCGACATCTGGCAGTGGACGCCGCTAATGTTCCTGATCCTGCTTGCCGGCCTGGTCGGCGTGCCGGAGGACCAGATCAAGGCGGCGACGCTGCTCGGCGCCAACCCCTGGCAGCGCTTCGTCACCATCGTGCTGCCGAAGATGAAGACGATCATCATCATTGCGCTGGCGATCCGGGTGATCGAGAACTTCAAAATATTCGACACCCTCTACATCATGACCGGCGGCGGTCCCGGGGTCGCTACCGAAACCATCTCCGTTTACATCTACAAGCTCACCACGCAGGACCTGATCTGGAGCTATGTGGCGGCAATCGCGCTGGCCATATTGATCGTGCTGTCCATCGCCGCTGTGTTTGCCATGAAACGCATGGCCCGGGTACGCGAGGTGGCGGCATGAGCACGATCCATCTGCAAAACCTTGTCAAGAAATTTGGCGACTTCACTGCGCTGCAGACGATGGATCTGGCCATTGCCGACGGCGAGTTCATGGCGCTGCTCGGGCCGTCCGGCTGCGGCAAGTCGACGACGATGAACATGATCGCCGGCATGGAAGAGCCGACCAGCGGCAAGATCCTGTTCGGCGAACGCGACATGGCCGGCGTGCCGATGGGGCGGCGCGGCGTCGGCTTCGTCTTCCAGAACTATGCGATCTTCACTCATATGAGCGTGCGGCAGAACCTCGCCTACGGCCCGAAAATGCGCGGCGCACCAAAGGCCGAGATCGACCGCCGCGTCGGCGCCATTGCCGAGATGCTGCAGCTGACGCCGCTGCTCGACCGCAAGGCCGACCGGCTTTCGGTCAACATATTGCAGCGGGTGGCGATTGGCCGTTCGGCGATCATGGAGCCGGCGATCTTCCTGCTCGACGAGCCACTGTCCAATGTCGACGCCGCCTTCCGGGCGGTGATGCGGACCGAATTAAAGCAACTGCAGCGGCAGTTCCGGCAGACCATGGTCTACGTCACCCACGATCAGCTCGAAGCGATGACCATGGCCGACCGCATCGCGGTGATGGACCACGGCGTGCTGCAGCAGGTCGGCACGCCACTGGAAGTCTACAACAACCCGGCCAACGTCTTCGTCGCCCGCTTCATCGGTGCGCCGGGCATGAACCTGCTCAAGGGCTGGTTGGCGGAAAGTGACCGTGGCCTGGTCGTCGATCTTGGCCCACTCGGGGCGACGCCGCCGCTGCCGGTCGAGATCGCCGATGCCGCCAGCCGGATGCGCGGCGAGGTGTTTTATGGCTTTCGACCGGAGCAGGTGACGCTGGCCGAAAGCGGCCGTGGCCTCTGCATGCCGGTGAGTTTCGTCGAGCGGATCGGCGCGCGCACCATCATCCATCTTGGCGAGGGAGAGACCGCGGTGAAGGCGGTGTTCGACAATGATGTCGGGCTGGCGATCGGGCAGACAGCCGTCGTCGCGCCTGCGGCGGAGGCGGTGCGCGTCTTCGACGCCGCTACCGGCCTTGCGTTGAGAGCAGGTTGAGATGGCCGATATCGTTTTCCGTAATGTGACAAAACGCTATGGCGGCACGCTGGCTGTCGACGATGCCTCGTTCGCGGTCAACGACAACGAGTTCTTCTGCTTCTTCGGGCCGCCGCTGTCGGGCAAGTCGACGATACTCCGTCTGGTGCTCGGGCTGGAAACCCCGGACACGGGCGAGATCCTGATTGGCGGCAAGCCGGTCAACACGGTGTCGCCGGCGGAGCGCAATGTCGCCATGGTGTTCCAGAATCTGGCGCTGTTCCCGCATATGAGCGCGCGCGACAACATCCGTTTTCCTTTGGTCGAGCGGAAGGTGGCAGAAGCCGAGATCGAAAAACGCGTCGCCGATGTCGCGGCCAAGCTGCATATCAGACATATCCTGCACAAACCGCCGGCGCAGCTTTCCGGCGGTGAGCGGCAGCGCGTCGCGATCGCCCGCGCGCTGGTGCGTAATCCCGCCGCGTATCTGATGGACGATCCGATCTCGGCGCTCGACGCCAGGCTGCGCGAGGAGACGCGCGTCGAGCTCAAGCGCATCCAGCGCGAGCTCGGCAAGACGCTGATCTATGTCACGCACGACCAGGAAGAGGCGATGTCGGTCGCCGACCGCATGGCCATACTGGAGAGCGGCAAGATCAGGCAGATCGGCGCGCCTGCCGAGATCTATGACCGGCCGGCCAGCACCTATGTGGCGCGGCTGCTCGGGTCGCCGATGATGAACATATTGAAGTCGGTGCACGGCGCGGAAGGCGTGGAGGCGGCCGAAGGCACGATCCGCATCGCGGACAAGGCGGCACCGGCCGATGCCGTCGAGATCGGGCTCAGGCCGGAAGACATCAAGGTCAAGGCCTGGTCGGATGGAATCTCGGAGGGGGGCGCGGGCCGCCCGGCGCGAGTGTTCGAGGTCGAGCCGCTCGGCGGCTACACCGTGGTGACGCTCGCCGCCGGGCAGGCGCGCCTGCGGGCGCTGCTGCGCGGCCAGCCGGACATCAGGCCGGACGCAATGGTGGCGATATCCTGCGAGCCGGGCAGGGTGCATTATTTCGGGCAAAGCGGGGGAGCGCTGGCAAGATGACGGCGGCTGCAAGAAACGAGCTTCGGGAGGAACATATGGCAAGCGAAGAAATAGCGGGCAACGGCTTCGAGCCGGACGTTAAAGTCCGCACCAGGGAATACAGGATCGGCTGCGTCGGCGCCGGTATGATCATGGCCGAATGTCACCTTGCCGCCTACAAGGAAGCCGGTTTTCCGGTGGTGACGATCGCCTCGCGCACCAAGGCCAGCGCCGAGAAGGTCGCCAAGCGCTGGGATATCCCGACCGTCCATAACACGCCGGAACAACTCATCGAGGACAAGAACGTCGAGATCATCGATCTTGCCTTTCCGCCGGACCAGCAGCCGGCGCTGATCCGCCATGCGCTGAACCAAGCACATATCAAGGCGATCCTGGCGCAGAAGCCACTGGCGCTGTCGCTCGATGAAGCCGTCAAACTGCGCGACGAGGCGGCCAAGGCCGGCAAGATCCTCTCGGTCAACCAGAACATGCGTTACGACCAGTCGATGCGCGTCTTGAAGCAGATCATCGACAGCGGCGCGCTCGGCGACATCGTCTTCGCCCAGATCGACATGCATGCGATCCCGCACTGGCAGACCTTCCTCGAGGACTATGACCGGCTGACGCTCGCCAATATGAGCGTCCACCATCTCGACGTACTGCGCTTCCTGTTCGGCGATCCCCTGGAGATCACCACCCTGACCCGCAAGGATCCGCGCACCCGCTTCGATCATTCGGACGGCATCATCGTGTCGACGCTGCGGTTCCCGTCCGGCGTGCTCGCCGTATCGCTGGAGGATGTCTGGTCCGGTCCGCGCCAGGAGGGCTACCAGGACGACCAGCACATCAACTGGCGCGTCGACGGCACCAAGGGTGTCGCCAAAGGCACCATCGGCTGGCCGACGGGCGCTGCGTCGACGCTGACCTACGCCTCGACCGAGACCACCGATGGTCAGTGGGTGACACCCAGCTGGGACACGATGTGGTTCCCGCATGCTTTCATCGGCGTCATGGAGCAGCTTCAGCACGCGGTTAAGACGGGCGAGCCGCCAGCGCTGTCCGTCGCGGACAATGTCAAGACCATGGCGCTGGTCGAAGCCGGCTACCGCTCGATCGACAAAGGCCGGACGGTCAACCTTTCCGAAATATCAACTGACTGAATCACTTACAGGGAGGAATTCACACCATGATGCAGGCAGGTATTTTCACGGGTTATTTCCCGTATGGCCTCAAGGAAACCGCGCAGAAGATCCGTGCGCTCGATTTCAACACCGTGCAGCTCGACCTGCATTTCAGGGATATCGACCTGTCGTCCGGGCAGATCACCAAGGACAAGGCCAAGACCGTCCGCGATACGTTCCGCGACCACAATCTGCCGATCTGCTGTGTGTCGGGCTACACCAACATCATCCATCCGGATATGGGCGAGCGCGAGAGGCGCGTCGGCTATTTGAAGGAGATCATCCGCAACGCGCGCCATTTCGGCACCCCTTACGTGATCTCGGAAACGGGTACCTACAACACCGAATCCGACTGGGTGCATCACCCGAAGAACAAGACCGAGGAAGGGTTCGAGGAATGCCGCAAGGTCATCGCCGACCTTGCCCAGACGGCCTATGACCACGGCGCGGTCTTCCTGCTCGAAACCTATGTCAACAATGTCGTCGGCTCGGTCGAGGAGACGGTGAGGATGTTCGCGCAGGTCGACCACCCAGGCCTCGGCCTGTTGATGGACCCGACCAACTATTTCGAAACCCACAATATCGACCGGATGGATCAGATCCTGAACCAGGTGTTCGACACGCTGACCGACAAGATCAAGATCGCCCACGCCAAGGACGTCAAGCGTTCCGGCGGCGACAAGTCGGAGAAGCACGCAGACATTGGCGACGAGGACGCGCTGGAGAGCCACACTTTCCGCGGCGTCGGTGAGATCGAGCTGCCGGCGCCCGGCCTCGGTTCGCTGAACTACGACCTTTATCTCAAGCGGCTGGCCGAAAAGCACCCGAACATCCCGGTCATCATCGAGCATCTTTCGGAAGACGACGTGCCGCGCGCCAAGAAATTCCTCGATGGGAAATTTCGCGCCAACGGACTGTGATGGCGCGGTTTAGCTACGAAACAAGGGAGGAAGAGAAATGTTGAAATTCGCGTTGAAAATCGTGGCCGCGGCGACGGTTCTCGCCGGTGTGGCGCTGGGTGCGCCGGCGCTGGCGCAGGACACTCAGAAGACGTTCTACCTGCTGTCGCATGGCGGCCCGTCGGATGCCTTCTGGATCGACTGGAATGCCGGCGCGACCAAGGCCTGCGACCAGCTCAAGGTGACCTGCAAGATCTCGTTCAGCGGCGGCGACATGGCGGCGCAGAAGGAAGCCTTCAACTCGGCACTCGCCGCCAAGCCGGACGGCATCGCCACGACTTCGGCGCAGCCCGGCCTGTGGACCGAGGAGGTCAAGGCAGCGAAGGCGGCCGGCATCCCGATCGTGTTCTTCAACACCGACGATCCGGCAACCGGCCGGCAAGCCTATGTCGGCGCCGACCTTAGGGAAGCCGGTGTCATCTGGGCGAAATATCTGGTCGACCACAAAATGGTGAAGCAGGGCGACAAGGTGTTCCTGCCGGTCGAAGTGCCGGGCGCCAGCTACCAGCAGCTCGAGACCGAAGGCATCGCCAGCGTCTTCGATCCGCTCGGCATCAAATATGACGTGGTCGATTGCGGCACCGATCCGGCCGGCATCATCGCCAAGATGACGGACTACATGGTGGCCAACAACCCGCCGGCGATCATCGCGCTCGGCGATTCCGTCGCGGCCAGCGTCAAGAGGGTGTTCGATGGCGCCGGCGTCCCGGCCGGCAAGATCCCGGTCGTCGGCTGGGGCAATTCGAAGGAAACGGCCGAGTCCGTCAAGGCCGGTTTCGTCAACGCGGCTGCCTGGCAGTTTCCCTCGGCGCAAGGCTTTATGCCGGTGGCGCTGCTCGGTCTGGCCGCCGCGGGCGAACCGATCGGCTACGACATCCACACTTTCAGCCTCTACGACGCCTCGAGCGTCGAACCGATCCTGAAACTCTACAACAAGTGATTGGAACTGACGCTCGCCGCGCAGGCGGCGGGCCTCACCCTGGCGTATGGTTCGAGCTGTCATGACAATTGCCGCAGAAGAGGAAATGCCGCGTGCCAAACGCAGGTCGAGCCTGATCCGCTCGCCGCAGTTCTCGTCGCTCGTCATCCTGATCGTCCTGCTGGCGGTGTTCGCGATCGCCGATGCGAACTTCCTGTCGCCGCTCAACATCTCCAACATGATGGCGTTCCTGCCCGAGCTCGGCATCATCGCGCTCGGCATGACGCTGCTTCTGACGGCGGGCGAGTTCGACCTTTCGGTCGGTGCTGTGTTCGGACTGGCGCCGGTTGTCGTCATGCTGCTGGTGCAGAACGGCGGGGTGGATATTGGCGTGGCGCTGCTGGCCGGCCTGCTGCTCTGCATAGCGATCGGTGCGATCAACGGGCTGATCGTCACCAAGATCGGCATCTCCTCCTTCCTGGTGACGCTGTCGATGCTGCTGGTGGTGCGAGGCGCGGCCCTCTACATCACCCAAGGCTTTCCGCTGAAGTCCTGGGACCAGCCAGGGTTCTTCGTGACGCTGCTGGCCGGCAGCTTCAATATCGGAACGTTCCGTTTCTATACCTCGCTGTGGTGGTTCATCGGCCTGTCGCTGCTGGCGATCTATGTGCTGCGCTACGCCAAGCTCGGCAACTGGATCAGCGCCATCGGCTCGAACCGTAACGCCGCCGTGGCGCGTGGTGTGCCGGCCGATGCGGTCAAGATCTGGCTGTTCATCCTGACCTCGGTGCTGGCCGGTCTCGCCGGCATGATCAGCGCCTTCCGCATTTCTGCCGCCTCGCCGGTGGCAGGCACCGGCTACGAGCTCGAAGTGATCGCCATGGTGGTGGTCGGCGGCACCGCGCTGACCGGTGGGCGAGGCACCATTTTCGGCACCATCGTCGGCGCGCTGATGCTGCGCAGCATCCGCAACGGCATCGTGCTGATCGGCGTGCCTGGGCTCGCCTACAACATCTTCGTCGGCGTCATCATCCTTGCCATGCTCATTCTGCACGCTTTGCTGCAGAAGAACGCCGCCAGGAGCTGACCATGGAAGTGCTTCGGCTGCACAACCTGCAAAAGTCCTTCGGCAGCGTCCGCGCCCTGAAGAGCGCCTCCTTCACGCTCAACGAGGGCGAAGTGGTGGCCTTGCTCGGCGACAACGGCGCCGGCAAATCGACGTTGATCAAGGCGATCTCCGGGGTGTTTCCGGTCGACCGCGGCGACATCTATGTGCGCGGCCAGAAGGTCTCCATCCGCTCGACGCGCGATGCGATGGATCTCGGCATCGAGACCATCCACCAGGACACCTCGCTGGCACCGGACCTCAGCATCGCGCGCAATCTTTTCCTCGGCCGCGAGCCGGTCAACCTCAAATGGCTGGGTGTGTTCGCGCCGCTCGATCTCGCGCAATTGCGCGATGCCGCCTCGGCTCTTTTGAAGCGCGTCGGCATCTCGAAGAAGCTCGACGCCGATGCGCTGGTCAGCACGCTGTCGGGCGGCGAACGCCAGTCGATCGCCATCTCGCGCGCCATGCAATTCGCCGCCAAGGTCATCATCCTCGACGAGCCGACCAACAATCTCGGCGTCGAGGAAACGCACGGCGTGCTGCGCTTCGTCAAGGAAGTGCGCGACGCCGGTCACTCGGTGCTTTTGATCACCCACAACATCCATCACGTCTTCCAGGTCGCCGACCGCATCATCGTCATGCGGCGCGGCGAGATCGTCGCCGAGCAGACGGTCGCCGACACCGACCTGCTGACCGTGGAAAGTATCATCACCGGCGCCGACATGTCGGCCCTGCTCAAGGAGACGAGAGCCAAGTGAAGGACGGGAGCAAAGTGAAGGAACTGGCCGTCACATGGTAGAGCTTTACGGCAAGACGCTGTCGCGCCGGCAGGTCTCGGAACGCTCGGGCATGCTGTCGCAGTTCGCCGGCGTGCGACTGATGACGCTTGGCGACGGCGTCGAGCGCGGCATCCGCATGCTCGAATTCCGCACCGGCTCGGGCCTGCGCTTCACCGCGCTGGTCGACCGGGCGCTCGATATCGCCGATTGCGACTTCAAGGGCCAGGCGATCGGCTGGCATTCGCCGAGCGGCTTTCGCAATCCCGGCCTGCACGAGTATGAAGGCGAGGACGGGCTGGCCTGGGCGCGGTCGTTTTCCGGCCTTCTACTGACCTGCGGCCTCGACCATATATTGTTCATGAACGAGGTACCCGCCGACACCTACAACTATCCGCCGAAGAAGACGGTGCGCCATTCGCTGCATGGCCGCATCAGCACCATCCCGGCGCGGCTGAGTGGCTACGGCGAGACCTGGGACGGCGACCGCTGCGTGTTGTGGGCCGAAGGCATCGTCCAGCAATCGACTGTATTCGGCGAGGATCTGCATCTATTGCGGCGGATCGAGGCCGATGTCGGCGGCAACGAGATCCGGCTTTCGGACCGTGTCGTCAATCACGGTTTCAACCGAACACCGCATATGTTTTTCTACCACATCAATGTCAGCCATCCGGTGCTTGACGAGGGCGCGCGCTATCTGGCGCCGATAAGGGATGTCGTTTGGGCCGGGCATGCCGGCGAGCGTTATGAGGCGCAAAAGGTCGGCTATCGCACGGTCCCGGCGCCGCAGCCGCGTTTCAGCGAACAGGTCTGGCAGCACGAGCTCGGCGCTGGCAGCACCGGCGAAGTCCCGGTGGCGGTGGTCAACGATAGGCTCGGCCTCGGGTTCGAGGTGGTCACGCGCAAGGACCAATTGCCCTGCACCTACCAATGGCAGAATTTCCAGGCTGGACAGTACGCGCTTGGCATCGAGCCGTCGACGCATCATGTGCTGGGAAATCTGGCGGCGCGCGAACGCGGCGAGATGATCTGGCTGGAGCACGGCGAGAGCCGCTCGTACGATGCGGTGTTCCGGGTTCTCGACGGCGCCGGCGAGATCGCCGCCGCCGAGAGCCGGATCGCGGCAATCGCCAGGCAGCCGCAGCAGGATTATCCCCAGCCGTCGGGCCGTTTTCCTGTTCTTGGAGGCAGGTCGTGATAATGGCTAGGACGATACGAGACACCAGTTGGGAGGCTGGTCCCGGCCGGAGCGGGGAGGGTTCGCGGCCGAGCTGGAATTGGAGGTCACAATGGCTGGCACGGTAAAGCGCGATTACAGCCTGGTCGGCGAAAGCACGCGCAGGGCGATCGAGACGGGACTGGCCTCGGCGGAGTGGTACCACACCGATGTCCCCCGCAAGGCGATCAAGGAGTTGATGCAGCGCTCAGACGGCCCGGCGATCCGCGACACGATCATCTGGATCATCGCCATCCTCGGCTCCGCCGCCGGCGCCATCTATTTCTGGGGCACCTGGTGGTGCGTGCCGTTCTTCTTCGTCTACGGCGTGCTCTACGGCTCCTCCAGCGACTCGCGTTGGCACGAATGCGGCCACGGCACGGCTTTCCGCACGCGCTGGATGAACGATGTCGTCTACCAGATCGCCAGCTTCATGCTGATGCGCAATCCGGTGACCTGGCGCTGGAGCCATGCCCGGCACCATACGGACACGATCATCGTCGGCCGCGACGCCGAGATCGCCGTGATGCGCCCGCCGGACCTGCTGCGTGCCGCGCTGGCTTTCACCGGCATCCTCGATTTTCGCTATTCGCTTCCGGCGCTGATACGCCAGGCGTTCGGCAAGCTGACGCCCGACGAGAAAAGCTACGTTCCCGAGATGGAACAGCACAAGGCCGTCATCGCGGCGCGCTGGCATATCGCGATCTACATCGCGACGATCGCGCTCGCCGTGTTCATGCGGTCGTGGATACCGGTGGTGCTCATCGGCGTGCCGCGCCTCTACGGCACCTGGCACATGGTGCTGACCGGCCTGCTGCAGCATATCGGTCTGGCCGACAACGTCGTCGACCACCGGCTCAACACCAGGACCGTCTACATGAATCCGATCAGCCGGTTCATCTACTGGAACATGAACTACCACGTCGAGCATCACATGTTCCCGATGGTACCGTATCACGCGCTGCCCAGGCTGCATGAACTGATCAAGCACGATCTGCCCGAGGCGAACCCGTCGATATGGCATGCCTATCGCGAGGTCTGGCCGGTCCTGCTCAGGCAGCTCAAATACGAGGATTATTTCCTTAAGCGCGAACTGCCGCCAACGGCACGGCCCTATCGTGGCGAGTTCCACGAAGTGAACATGTCGGCAGCGGCTGAGTAGGCACTGCACGAGCGCAACGCAGAAATTTCAGGAGAAGCAGAGATGGCCGATTGGGTCGAAGCGTGCGCCGTGGACGATGTCGAAGAGGAAGATGTCATCCGCTTCGACCATGGCGGCCGCACCTTCGCGATCTACCGTTCGCCGGACGATGAATTCTTCGCCACCGACGGGTTTTGTACGCATGAACAGGCTCATCTGGCCGACGGGCTTGTCATGGACGACATCATCGAATGCCCCAAGCACAATGGCCGCTTCAATTACAAGACCGGCCAGGCGAAGGGCGCTCCCGTTTGCGTCAATCTCGCGACCTATCCAGTCAAGGTCGAAGCTGGCAAGGTGATGATCCAGATCGCCTGACCGGCCTTCTGTCACGTAGCAAAGGGGACCAAAATCCATGAGCCGGAAAAGACCGACCGTCGCCGACCTGCGCGCCATGAAGGGCAAGCGGCAGCTGACCATGCTGCGCGTGCTGACGATGGACGAGGCCGAGGCCGCCGAACGCGCCGGCGTCGATATCGTCTCGGTGCCGCCGGAGCTGGTGCTCAATCCGCAATACCGCGATGCGGCACCCAGCCTGTTCACCATGCCGGGCGAGAATTTCTTCGAGATCGGCACCGCGGATGATTTTGTCCGCTGGGCGTTCCGGCTCTACAAGGCCAGCGCCGATGCGGTCTATTGCAGCGCCGGCTACGCCACCATCAAACGGATGGCCGACGATGCAATTCCGGTGATCGGGCATGTCGGCCTCATCCCGTCACGCGCCACCTGGACCGGCGGCTTCAAGGCCGTCGGCAAGACCGCCGATACCGCCATGCAGGTGTTCGAGGCGGTGAAGCAACTGGAGGCCGCCGGCGCGATCGGCGCCGAGATCGAGGTGGTGCCAGTCGAGGTGGCCAAGGCGATTTCGGAACGCACTTCGCTGATCATGCTATCGATGGGGGCGGGCACCGGCTGCGATGCGCAATACCTGTTCGCAGACGATATCCTCGGCCAGAACCGTGGCCACATGCCGCGTCATTCCAAGGTCTATCGCAACTTCGCCGCCGAATACGACCGCCTGCAGGCCGAACGCATCGCCGCCTTTTCCGAATATGTCGCCGATGTGAACAGTATGGCGTATCCCGAAGACAGGCACGTCGTGCACATGGATCCGGACCAGCTCAGCCTGTTCCTAGAGAAGATCGAAGCCGCATGAGACACACCGGCAACAGCGCGAAGCGCCATCGCGGATCGTAAAAACGCCGGTTCGGCGGCAGGGCCAGGTCATCGCATAGCCGGCTGCGATGTCACACGAAAGTTTGTGGTCCATGTCTGGACGGCATCGGCCAAATGCTGTTGAAACCGGTGCGTCATCGGTTTTGCCGGACATTTGTGCGGTTGCCGATGAGGCGGGAGAAGATTCCCCTTCGGACAGTTCTGCGCATGACCGCCATTCCCGAAAACAAAGCCTTACCCGAAACCGCGCCGGCGGCGCGGCAAGCCCGGCGGGTGGCGCTGATCGTCGCCGTCGCCTTCTTCATGCAGCTTCTGGATTCGACCATCATCTCGACCTCGCTGCCGCAGATGGGAGAATCCTTCGGCGTGCCGGCGGTGGCGATGAGCATCGGCATCACCGTTTATATGCTGACAATGGCGGTGTTCGTGCCGCTGTCCGGCTGGCTCGCGGACCGGTTCGGCGCGCGCAACATCTTCCTCGTGGCGATCGCCCTGTTCACGCTGGCCTCGCTCGCCTGCGGCATTTCGCAGAACCTGGCCGAATTCGTTGCCGCGCGCGCGGTGCAGGGGCTGGGCAGCGCGCTGATGACGCCGGTCGGCCGCATCCTGGTGCTGCGCAATGCGCCGAAGTCCGAGCTTCTCAATGCTACGGCGCTGATCACCTGGCCGGCGCTGTTCGCGCCGGTGGTCGGGCCGGTGCTTGGCGGCTTCATCACCACCTATGTCTCCTGGCACTGGAATTTCTTCATCAACATTCCCCTTGGGGTCGTCGGTTTGGCGCTGGTCGCCCGCTTCATTCCCGGCGACCGCGAAGCCGGGGCCAAGCCGCTCGACTGGCCGGGCTTCCTGCTGACCTCGGTGGGGCTCGCCGCGATGCTCTATGGCCTCGAGCGCATCGCGCATCCGGAAGAGGGTGCCTTGCCGACCGTGGCACTGCTCGCCACGGGCATTTTGGTCGGCTGGCTGGCGGTGCGGCATCTGCGACGCGCCGACCATCCGCTGCTCGATCTCACAGCTTTCAAGGTGCAGACCTTTGCCATCTCGACGCTGTCGGCCGGCACGATCTTCCGCATCGCCATCAACGCCACGCCGTTCCTGCTGCCGCTTTTGTTCCAGGTTGGCTTCGGCCTGAGCCCGGTCGATGCTGGCATGATGGTCCTGGCCTATTTCCTCGGCAATCTCGGTATGAAGGCGGTGACGACGCCGACGCTGAGGCGGTTCGGCTTCCGTTCGGTGCTGATCCTCAACGGAGTGATCGCCTCTTTGTCGATCATGGCCTGCGCGGCGCTTACGCCGCAGACGCCGCAAGCGTTGGTGGTGGTGCTGATGCTGATCGCCGGACTGTCGCGTTCGATGCAGTTCACCGCGCTCAACACACTGGCCTTCGCCGATGTAGCCTCACCGCAGCGTAGCTCGGCGGCGACGTTGTCCAGCATGCTGCAGCAGGTGGCGATGCTGTTCGGCGTAGCGGTCGCGGCGGCGCTGCTCAACCTGTCGCAGATCGCCAGGGGCGCTGCGGCGCTCGATCTCGTCGACTTCCGACTTGCCTTCCTGGTGATCGGCGCAATCGGGCTCGTCGCCTCGTTCCGCTTCCTGGCGCTGCCGAGGGCTGCCGGCGCCGAGGTCTCGGGCCATGTTTTGCGGATTTGATGCAGGAACTGCGCGGCGAGCGCGGACATGAATTCTGCCTGCTCCGCTCGTCCGGGAGCAAACCTTTACCAGCGGTTCGATCGGCACGATCATTGCAAAAGTGCTTGAGTTCCGGGCATTGCGCCAGCCTCGCCAATCGGTGCGTCCAACCGCGGAATTTCCTCGCAAGCCGGCCTGCAATGCGCGGATTCATTTGACGAATTGGTCTTGAGCCGATTAGCTTTCGTTCCGATGGCCGCAGAGGGAGCAGGGCGTAGCCATCGCGGGTGAAAGCGGGCAATGAAGGCGACCGGCTGGCTAAACTGGAGAAGCCTGAACCAGGAGGGCATTGTCTTTGCCATCGCGGTCGTGCTGTTCATTGCCGCCGCAATCGGACTGCCCGGGTTTATCAATTCGAACAATCTCGTTGCAATAGTGCGCTCGGTCTCGGTGCTGGGCATATTGGCGCTCGGCATGGCGGTCGTCATTATCGGCAGGGGCATCGATCTGTCGGCGGTGGCGATCATGGCGATGTCGGTCGCTTGGTATCTGCAATTGCTGAGTTCGGGAATGTCCGACGGGCTGGCCTTCGCCTATGTGCTCGCCGGCGTTCTCGCCATCGGGCTTTTGAACGGCATTTTGGTTGCCTACGCCGAGGTTCCGGCGATCTTCGTGACGCTGGCGACCGCGTCCTTCGTTTTCGGCTATGTGCGTTCACAACTGATCACACAGGACGCCGTGCCGGTGCCGCCCGGCCATTGGGTCGAGCTCCTGGGCGGGCTGCGCTTCCTCGACATCCCGGTCGAGGTTTTTGTCTTCGCCGGGCTGGCTTTCGCCTTTTTCCTGTTCCTGCGCTACACCAAATGGGGCCGCTACGTCTATTTCGCCGGCGACAACCCGGTTGCGGCGCGCAATATCGGCATTCCAGTGCGCCCGATGCTGGTGCTGCGCTACGTGCTGTCGGCCTTGGTCTCGCTGATTGCCGGCTTGCTCACCGCCGCCAGCCTGCATTCGATCAACACCCGCATCGTCAATTCCACGCTGCTCTACGACATCGTGCTGGTGGCGGTGATCGGCGGCATCGGTCTGTCGGGCGGGCGGGGCGGGGTGCGCAACGTGCTGGTGGGTGCCGCGCTGATCGGCATCCTGCTCAACGCGATGACCATCATCGACATTCCGCTGCTCTATCAGAACCTGATCAAGGCCGCGATCCTGCTGGCGGCGATCATCGTCGATGGGTTCATCAATCCGCGCGACGAGCAGACCGCGCAGCAAGGCGACATCTAGACTGACGCGTACGGTTGGGGCCGACCGCGAACGACAACGACCAAACCAGAGGATGTGACATGAAAATCATCAGGACATTTATGGCCGCCGCGGCAGCGCTTGCCGTCTCCGCATTCGTGGCGCCAGGCTTTGCCGCCGAAGATCCGGGTCCGGGCGCCTATTCGCAAGCGCTCAAGGGCAAGCGTGTGATGCTGGTGCCGATGGCGATGGGCTTCGATCTGGCACAGGGCTGGGCGCATTACCTGAAGACCGAGGTCGAGGCCTGGGGCGGCGTGTTCGAGACGCGTGACCCGAACTGGGTGGTCGATGCCGGCGCGCAGGCGATAACCGACGCTATTTCGTCTGACACCAGGCCGGACGTGCTGATCATCCATTCGCCGGACCTCAACTCCTATGCCAAGCTGATGAAGAAGGCGCAGGCCGCCGGCACCTATGTCCTGCTGGTCGACAATCCGGCGAACTTCCCGGCCGATGCCTTTGTCGGCAGCGACTGGGATCGGCTCGGCCAGCTGGAAGCCGAAGCGGCGATCAAGGGTTGTGGGCCGAACTCCTCCAAGAAGATCGGGCTGGTGCAGGGCGACCAGGCCAACTCGTCGAGCCTTTATCAATATGCCGGCATCATGAAGGTGCTGGACAAGAACCCCGACTTCAAGGTCGTGGCCAAGCCTGACTCGAACTGGGATGCGACGACCTCGCGCAACGTGACGACGACGATGCTGCAGCAGAACCCCGACATCTGCGCCATCATCGATTTCTGGGACGGCGACGCGACGGGCGCATCTGCTGCGATCCGCGATGCCAAGCTCGAGGGCAAAGTCTTTCTGGTCACCACTGGCGGTGGCGAAAAGACTGCTGATTGCGACAAGCTGCAGGACGGCACCTATGGCGCGGTGGTGATGACCGACCTTGCCCGCCAGTCGGGCGACATGAACGCCGTCATCAAGTTCCTGTTGCAGAGTGGCCAGCCAGCCGGCACCTCGCACACCTACATCTACACGCTGGAGAAGGCGACGACCAAGGCCGACCTCAAGCCAGACAGCTGCTGGGACTTGAAAGCACTGCAAGCCCAAGCTGCGGCCAAGTAAACCGCGGGTCCGTTGCAAGCATCGACGAGGTGGCCGGACCTTGTTCGTCCGCCTCTTTCTCTCTTGAGTGGCAGCAGCAACCGATGTCCTTTCGCGAACGCCTTCAATCCTGGCGCTACAATCTCGTGCCCGACCACCTTGTCGGCGAGATCCTAAGCAAACGCTGGACTGATAACGCCATTCCGTTCCTGGCGCTGGTGGCGACGCTCAGCGTGTTCGGTTCGATCATTCCCGGCTTCTTCAAGCCGATGTCGCTGCAGGAATCGACCCGCCAGCTCGGCGAATTTTCGCTGGTCGTCACCGGCATGACGGTGGTCATGCTCGGCGGCGGCATCGACCTTTCGGTCGGCTCGATCTTCGCGCTGTCCTGCTTTTCCGCCGTGTTCGTCTTTTTCATCCTCGAACAATCGGTATGGCTGGCGCTGGCCGCCTCGATCGCCACCGGGCTGCTGTTCGGCGCGATCAATGGTTATCTGATCGGCTATTTCAGGCTGCGCGCTTTCCTGACGACACTGGTCACCTTCATCTTCGGGCGGGCGCTGTTCGACATATTGGTCACCACCTATGCCGCCGACGTCCAGCTTTCCGATGCCACATCGGATGTGCTGGACTTCATCGGCGACGATACCTTCTGGGGCCTTTCGGTTGCGGTGTGGGCGGCGATTATCCTGGCCATCATCACCCATGTCGCGCTGACGCGCTCGCGGCCCGGCTGGCATGTGCAGGCGGTGGGCGGGTCGCGGCGATCGGCCCACAATGCCGGCATCCGCGTGCGCCGCACCGTGTTCATGACCTATGTGTTCTCCGGCTTCTGCGCCTCGCTCGGCGGCTTCCTCATCGCCTGCCGGCTGAGCGGGGCAGGGCCGGGCACAGGGCTCAATCTCGAGGTCATGGCTTTGACAGCAGCGGTCGTCGGCGGCGTCAGCCTGGGCGGCGGCCGCGGTTCGGTGATCAAGGGGCTGATGGGCGCGATCATCGTGCTGACGATGACCAACGGGCTGATCCGGCTGGGCTATGGCACCGGCACCAACCAGATGGTGTTGGGCATCATGCTGGCCGTGGCGGTCACCATCGACATTCGCTGGCTGAAGAACCGCCACAAGGTGCTGGACGAGGTCTATGTCGCACCGGTCTATTTGAAGATGGGGGCAACGCAGTCGGCCGCACCGGGCTCCGGCACGCCTTACGAGCTCGACAATCGCCTATCGGAGGCCGACCATATCGGGCTTGGCGAGCTGGAAGGGCCGGAAGACGTCATCCTCGACCGCGACGACCATCTCTATTGCGGCACCAGGCATGGCGAGATCGTCCGTTTCTTTGCGCCGGATTACAAACGTTCGGAGGTCTTTGCCCATATTGGCGGCTTTCCGCTCGGCCTGGCCTTCGACAAAACAGGCAATCTGATCAGCTGCGTCGGCGCGATGGGCCTTTATTCGGTCTCGCCGGAGCGGGAGGTGAAGCGGCTATCGGCGGAAACGTCGCGCTCCTGGACTTCGATCGTCGACGATGCGCGGCTGCGCGATCCCAATGATTGCGACATCGCGCCGGACGGCCGCATCTACTTCACCGATTCCACCAAGCGCTATGACGCCCACGACTGGGCGCTGGACTCGATCGAGAACCGCGCCACCGGGCGGCTGCTCGTCTATGACCCGAAGGACGCTTCGACGAAGACATTGCTCGACGGCTACCGCTACACCAACGGCGTGTGCATGGCGCATGACGGCAAGTCGCTGTTCTTTGCCGAAAGCTGGGCCTGCCGCGTGCACCGCTACTGGCTGGAAGGGCCGAAAGCAGGCACCGCCGAATGCGTCATCCGCGACATGCCGGGCTACCCCGACAACATCAACCGCGCCTCCAACGGCAACTACTGGATGGCCTGGCTCGGCATGCGCACGCCGAGCTTCGACCTGTCGCTGCGCCATCCCGACATGCGCAAGCGCATGACGCGCCGGCTGCCGCAGGACGAATGGCTGTTCCCCAACATCAACACCGGCGGTGTGGTCAAATTCAACGAGAAGGGCGGCATCGTCGAAGCGATGGGCGACCTGTCGGGCGCCGCGCATCCGATGGTCACCTCGATGCGCGAGCACAAAGGCTATCTGTTCGTCGGCGGCATCCTCAACAATCGGATCGGCCGCTACCGGATTGCCGGTGCCGACCCGAACTGGACCAGCCCCGCTTCCTATTGGGGAGCGAAGCCATGATGCTGGACCCGATCCTTGACATCTTTCGCGGCAAGGCGGTGACAATCCCGCCGCTCGATGGCGCCTTCAGGCCGAATACGCTGCTGGACGATGCTCCGGCTTTTGTTGAACTGCCGGAGCCTGACAACCTGCTGATCGATAAGGACCGGTTGCTGGCGGCCAGCGGCAATGCCGTCTATGCGCTCGCCGCCGGTGCCGCGCCGACGATAGTCGAGACATTTCCGTCCCCGGTCACAGCGCTCGCGCGCTCGCCCGCCGGCGAACTGACGGTCGGGCTCGAAAACGGCAGGCTGTTGATCGCGGGTAAGGACGCTCCGCTACCGGCCGAAATCCGCTGCATCACAGCGCTCGCCTACGCAGAAGATGGCACGCTTTGGCTGACCAATGGCTCGGCCGAACACGGGCCGTCGCAATGGGCCGCCGATCTGATGAAGAAGGGCGCTTCTGGTTCGCTGTGGAAGCGCGAACCGGCAGGCAGCGAATTCCGCAAGCTCGCCGGTGACATCGCCTTTCCCTATGGGCTGCATCCAACCGGCAAGGATGTGTTGGTCAGCGAGAGCTGGCGGCACCAACTTATCCGCTTCGACGGCGCGACAGGCAGCCGCTCGACGGTGCTGGCGCATCTGCCCGGCTATCCCTCGCGCCTGTCGCCTGCCGCCGGTGGCGGTGCCTGGCTGGCGCTGTTTGCGCCCCGCAACCGGCTGATCGAATTCGTGCTGCAGGAAACGCACTATCGAAACGACATGCTGGCGCAAGTGCCGCCGCAGCACTGGATCGCGCCGGCACTTGCCTCCAACCGCAGCTTCCTCGAGCCGCTGCAATGCGGCGGCATTCGCACCATGGGCATTCACAAGCCATGGTCGCCGAGCCGCTCCTACGGCCTGGTGGTCAGGCTCGACCGGGAGATGCGGCCGCAATTCAGCCTGCACAGCCGCGCCAACGGCACGCGCCACGGCATCTGCAGCGTGGCGGAGAAAGACGGTCGCCTGTTCATTGCCTCGAAAGGCGGCGATTGCCTGCTGGCCATCGACTTGGGTCCAGGAGGACATCGCTGATGGAACCGATCGTCCGCCTGGAGAACGTGACCAAGACCTATCGCGGCGTGCCCGCGGTGAAGAATGTCAGCTTCGAGCTGCGCAAGGGCGAGATCCACGCGCTGCTCGGCGAGAATGGCGCGGGAAAATCGACGCTGACCAAGATCATCGCCGGCGTCGTCGACGCGACCTCGGGAAAGATGTTCCACAACGGGCAGGAGATCGCCTACGCCTCGCCGCATGCGGCCCTTCAAGCCGGTATCGCCATGGTGTTCCAGGAGACCAGCCTGGTGCCGTCGATGACGGTGGCGCAGAACCTTTATCTCGGCACGGAAAGCTTTCTCAACCGGCTGCGCGGCACCTACATTTCAGCGCAGCAATTCCTGCAGTCGTTGAACTTTCCCGTCGACCCGAACGCCATGGTGGCGACGCTGGGCGCGGCCAAACGGCAGATGGTCGAGATCGCGCGCGCCGTCCACCACAATGCCGAGATCATCATCTTCGACGAGCCGACGGCGACGCTGACGCCGGAGGAGAAGCGGCACTTCTTCGCGCTGATCCGCCGGCTCAAGGCAAGGGGTGTGTCGATCGTCTTCATCAGCCATGCGCTCGAAGAGGCGCTTGATGTCGCCGACCGCATCACCATTCTGCGCGACGGCGAACTGGTGATCACCGACGACACAGCCGCCTTCGATCGCGACAGGATCGTCGCCGCCATGGTCGGGCGCACGCTGTCGGGGCAGCTCTACAGCCAGCGCGACGAGGCCAAGCTGCGCAAGGCCGGCAAGAAGGTGCTGTCGGTGCAGGACATCTCGATGAGCAATGTCGTGCGCAACAATTCCTTCTCGATCTTCGAGGGCCAGATCACCGGGGTGTTCGGGCTGATCGGCTCGGGTCGCACCGAGACGTTCAAGATCGTTTCCGGCATCTACAAGCGCGACTTCCTGCGCGGCGGCACCATAGAGCTGGACGACCGGCCGGTGCGCTATCTCGTTCCGAGCGAGGCGGTGGCGGACGGCATCGTCTATGTCACCGAAGACCGCAAGAGCGAGGGGATTTTCGAGACCATGGACGTTGCCGAGAACCTGTTCGGCGGCTTTTTGGCGGCCGGGCGGGAAAAGGGCTGGGTGATCAATGCGCAGGAGATGCGGGCGCTGTCGGCCGAATGGACCAAGACGCTGAACGTCAAGGCGATCAACGACAATGCGCGGGTGGTCGAGCTCTCGGGCGGCAACCAGCAGAAGGTGGTGATCGGCAAGGGGCTGGTGCAGAAGCCGCGCATCGTCATCTTCGACGAGCCGACGCGCGGCGTCGATGTCGGTGCGATCGCCGAAATCCACCAGATCATCAACCGGCTGGCCGATGAGGGCCTGGCCGTCGTCGTCATCTCGTCCTACCTGCCGGAGATCATGAACCTGTCCGACCGCATCCTGGTCTGCCGGCAAGGCCGCATCGTCGAGGAGTTCTCGCCGGCCGAGGCGACGGAGGAGAAGATCATGTATGCGGCGGTTCATTAGGTTCCAGGCGATGCGTACTTCGACAATTGGCGGAGTCACCAGTCCATTCGTCATCGAGGGGCGAAGCAAGGAGCGCAGCGACGCGGCGCAGACCCCAGGATGACGACGGTGAGGGCCTCTGCATTTCCAGGGTTCTGGGCCGGCCTGCAAAACGTGAATCACCAGAGCAAGTTAGCCGCATTCGCTACCAAGCCGATTCAACGACCTCTCTCATCGATTCAAACCGAAAGGAGCCTGCCCATGGCCACCACAAGACTTCTGACCGATGCCGAGGTCGAGGCGATTCCCGCTGTGAAGGCCGTGTTCGACGACATCCGCGCGACGCGCAAATCCGATTTCGTCAATAATTTCTGGCGCGGGCTGGCCAATGATCCGGTCTCGCTGAAGCGGGTGTGGGAACAGCTCAAGGCGGTGATGGTCGCGGACAGCGTCATCGACCCGCTGACCAAGGAGATGATCTACATCGCCGTCTCGACAGCCAATGGCTGCTCCTATTGCGTTCACTCCCACACCGCCGCCGCCCGCGCCAAGGGCATGACCGAAGCGCAGCATGGCGAGCTGGTGTCGATCATCGGGCTGGCCGGGCAGACCAACCAAATGGTGACAGCGCTGCAGATTCCGGTCGATCCGGAGTTCGAGGTGAGGTGAGGTGAGGTGCGGCGCCTTCCCTTCTCCACTTGTGGGAGAAGGTGGCCGAGCGAAGCTCGGTCGGATGAGGGGTGCCGGAAGGATCGCTAGCCTGGAGACGTAAGTGCTTCAAATTGCCTAGATTTCCACCGCCGAGTTTCTTCCAGCACCCCTCATCCGTCTCGGCGCTGCGCGCCGATCCACCTTCTACCACAGGGGGAGAAGGGAATGCGCGCTACACCGGCCGATAAACCTTCTCCGCCGTGTTCCAGAAGATGTCGGCCTCTGCCGCCGCGCCGTGCTTGCCCACCGCTTCCCTGTGCGCCCTGATCAGCTCGGCGTGGCTGGTCCACAGTTTCTCGATCGGGAAGTTCGATCCGAACATCAAATGATTGCTGCCGAGGATGTCGATGGCGGCGTCGACGATATAGCTGATCAGCGCCGGGTCGTTGCGGTGGACGAAGGTGCCGAGGCCGGACAGTTTTGCATAGAGGTTGGGGGCCGCTGACAGCGTGCGCAGGCCGGCTTTCCAGGCCTCGGTGGTCTCTGGCTCCATGTCGGTCAGCATGCCGGCGTGGGTGAGGATGAAATTGGTCTCGGGGTTCTCGCCGACAAGCGTCAGCCCGTCCTTCATCTGGGCGGGGAAAAGCTGCAGGTCGAAGGACAAGCCGTAGTCCTTCAGACGCGCCACATTGGCCCGCACCTTCGGGTCGATGACCTGATCGGCCGAGGCAGCGAAGCGGAAGGCCGGCATTTCGTGCCAGTGCAGCTGCATGCGCACGCCGCGCAGCAGGGGGTATTTGATCAGCCGGTCGATCTGGGAACGCACGTCGTCCACGGTCATGTCGGCATAGCCGACGATGGCGTGCGGCCAGCCGGTTTGTTCCGCGGTTTTCTGCAGGAAGGCGACCTCATTCTCGAAATCCTCCTTGGCCCAGTTGGTCTGGACATAGACCGCCTTCTCGACGCCCGAGCCTTGCTGGTCGGCGAGGAATTCCCCGATAGGATAGTCGCGGCGGATCGGCTCATACGGTCCGAAGATGCGCGGCACCATCGGCCCGACCAGCCAGGGCTGGTCCTTTTGGCGCCAGATGTGGAAATGCGCGTCGATCGCCTTCTGCATCACGAAACCCTCCTCCAGATTGCCGCGGCCGCCGGGGCTGGGCGGGCGAGCGACAGGATGAAATCGGTGAGGCCGGCGATCGACGAACCGTCGACCAGGTCGTCGAGCACTGGCAGGATGGCGCGAAGCGCTGCCGTCGCCGGCCGAAAGCGTGGATCGCCGGCCAACGGCGTCGCCAGCGAAAGCCGAAAGGCGCGGGCGCTCAGCCGGCGCATCGCCGTCTCCAGCTCGGCATGATCGCCGCGCTCCAGCGCATCCGACAGGATGACGATCGCCGCCCCGCGCGCAAAGGCCGAAAAACGCGGCACCGAGAGGAAGGCAAGCAGTGTCGGTCCCATGCGGGTGCCGCCGTCCCAGTCGTCGACCTGGGCAGCGGCGCGGGCCAGCGCCTGGTCGCGGTCGCGAATGCGCAGCGCCGAGGTGATACGGGTCAGTCGTGTGCCGAAAGTGAAGACCTCCGCCCGGTCGGCGCCTTGCACGGCCGCATGCGCCAGCTTGAGATAGTCTGAGGTGTAGAGTTTCATCGAGCCCGACACGTCGATCAGGATGAGTAGCTTGCGTGGCACTGTCTGCCGCCGGCGCAGCAGCGGCGAGGGGATATCGCCGTCGGCACTGACGATTTCGCGCAGCGAGCGGCGCAGGTCGAGCTTGCCGCGCGCATGCGTGCGCACCGTGCGGAAGGAGCGGCGGGCGGGCAAAGCGGTGGCGAGCTTGCGGCGGAAGGCGGCAAGCCCGTCGCTATCGCGGCTGAATTCGCGGACGCTCAACTGTTCGCTGGCCGAAGACAGTTCGCCGCCTTGCTCCTGGCGGACCACCTCGATTTCTTGTTCGCTGGTTTCGCCGTCATCCTTGATGCGGGTTTCCTCGTCGGCCTCGCCTCCGACCACTGCCGCGGTGCTGCCATAGAAATGGCTCCGAAAATGCGCCTCGAATTCGTCGCGGCGGTCGGGCGGCGGCGCCAGCGTGGCGAGCGCCGCTTCGCGGATGTCGGCCATCGAGCGCGGCCCAAGCAGCGTCACCGCTTGCATGAAGCCGGAGACCTGCTCGGGCGCCACTGAAAAGCCATAGCGGCGCAGCAGCCGGCCGAAGCCGAGGAAGGGCGTCGCCCCTCGAGGCAGAGCCGCGGGGCTCACGCCAGCGCCTCCTCGACAATCTTGCCGAACTCGGGCGCGATGCAGGAAAGGTCCTCCTCGTCCTTGATCAGCACGCCAATGGCGCGGCGAAACGCTTCCGGCCACGGACTGCCGCCTTTTTCGAGGATCGTCGCGGCGTTCGCCCATTCGACCGCTTCGGCGATGCCGGGCGGCTTCGCCAGCGGGCGGGCGCGAATGTCGCGCACTGCGGCAGCCACGGCGCGCGCCGTGGCCTCGGCGACGTCGCCGGCGCGCAGCATGATGATCTCGGCTTCGCGCCGGGCGTCGGGATAGGTGATCCAGTGGTAGACGCAGCGCCGCCGCAGCGCTTCGGCAAGCTCACGGGTGCGGTTCGAGGTCAGGATGACGATCGGCTGCGCAGTCGCGCGAATGGTGCCGCGCTCGGGAATGCTGATCTGGAAATCGGACAGGAACTCCAGCAGCAGCGCTTCGAATTCATGGTCGGAACGGTCGATTTCGTCGACCAGCAGCACGCGCTTTTCCGGCGCTTTCAGCACCTGCAGCAGCGGCCGCGCGATGAGAAAGCGGTCGTCGTAGATGTCGACCTCGTGCTCACCGGCATGGCGGATGGCGAGCAACTGGCGCTGGTAATTCCATTCGTAGAGCGCATGTGCGGCGTCGATGCCCTCGTAGCATTGCAGCCGCACCAGGTCGCGCCCGAGCACCTCGGCAATCGCCTTCGCAGCTTCCGTCTTGCCGACGCCGGGTGCGCCTTCGAGCAGCAGCGGCTTTCCCAGCCTGATCGCCAGGAAGATGGCGGTGGCCAGGCTTTCATCGGCGAGATAGCGCGAGGCGGCGAGGCGCGACGCCACCGCCTCAGGCGAGGTCGCGACTGTCTCAGCGCTTCTCTTGGGCATTTTCAGCACTCAGTTCGGGGCTTGCGCCTTCAGCGCCCGCAGGATGCGCTCCGGCGTGATCGGCAGCGTATCGATGCGCACACCGACAGCGTCGAAGACGGCATTGGCAACCGCCGGGATCTGCGGGTTGGCGCACATTTCGCCCGGCCCCTTGGCGCCATACGGCCCGTCCGCCGAGGGCCGTTCCAGCACGATGATCTCGGTTTGCGCGAGATCGCCAGGACCCGGCATCAGATATTGGTTGAAGTCGGTGCCGCCATGGTCGCGGTTGGGATAATAGGGCTCGGTCGTTTCGTAGAGCGCATGGCTGATGCCCATCCACGAGCCGCCAACGAGTTGCTGCTCGACCATTTTCGGGTTCAGCGCGCGGCCGATCTCAAACACGTTCTTTACCGTCAGCACGGTGACCTCGCCGGTCTCGTCGTCGACCTCGACCTCCGCCACCGTGCAGGCATGGGCGTAGCAGGTAGACGGCTTCATCGCTCCGGTCTCTTTCTCCGGATAGGAGCGGGGGATCAAAAACATGCCGCGGCCGGAAATCGAACGGCCGCGCTTGAAATGCGCCGACAGCGCGACATCGAAGATCGAGATCGATCTTTGCGGCGCGCCCTTGACCAGGATGTTGCCCTCGCCATCGGTCTCGAGGTCCGAGGCGTTTACCTCAAGTTCCTCGGCCGCCACTTCCAGCATCACCTGGCGGGCTTCCCTGGCGGCCTGGATGACCGCATTGCCGGCCCGATGCGTGCCGCGCGAGGCGAAGGTGCCCATGCAGTGCGGGCCGGTGTCGGTGTCGGCGGTGTCGACGACGACGCGGTCGGTCGGTACGCCGATCGTCTCGGCGCAGATCTGTGCCATGATCTGCTTCATGCCCTGGCCCAGGTCGACGCTGGAGAGCGTGACCATGAAATTGCCGGTGGGCGTCGAATGCACCAGCGCCTGCGTCGGGTCGCCGCCGAGATTCATGCCGGTCGGATAATTGATCGCGGCGACGCCGCGTCCGCGCCTGATCGCCATCTCAAGCTCCCTTCGCGTAAGACGACATCGTCATGAACTTTTCCGCCACTGGCCAGTTGGCGGCGCGCGAGGCTTCCTGCATGCACTCGATCAGCGCCGCCCCCTCCGTCGGCTGCCGGTGTGCCTTCATGTCGCCGTCGCGGTAGGCGTTGATGAAGCGGAATTCGAGAGGGTCCATGCCGATCAGCCGGGCGAGCTTGTCCATCTGCACCTCCAGCGCGAAGTCGCCGATGGTGACGCCGAAACCGCGCATCGCCGAGGACGGGGTACGGTTGGTGTAGACGCAGTAGGTGTCGATCCAGACATTTGGGATCGTATACGGGCCAGGATAATGCCCGGCGCCCTTCTGCGCGCCGTAGGGCGAATGGCGCGAATAGGCGCCGGCATCGGTGTAGCCGGTCACTTTCCGCGCCACGATGCGGCCGTCGTTCATGACGCCGTCCTTGATGACGACCTTCTCGGCGGCGCGCGGCGAGGAGATCTGCATCTCTTCCTCGCGGCTGTAGATAAAACAAACCGGTCGTCCGGTTAGTTTGGCGCCGAGGATGGCGATCGGCTCGACGATGACGTCGACCTTGCCGCCAAAACCGCCGCCGACGGTGCCGCCGACGAAATGCAGCTTGTTGCCGGGCATCTGCAGGATGATCGAGGCGTTGTCGAGCGTGAAGAACATCGCCTGCGTGTTGGTGTAGCAGGTGAAGCGGTCGTTGCCCTCCGGTGCGACGATGCAGCCGGTCGTCTCGGTCGGCGCATGCTCGATCGGCGAGGACTGATAGGTCTGTTCGAGCACGTGGTCGGCTGTGGCAAAGCCTGCCTCGACATCGCCAAAGCGCACCTTGCGGCATTCGCCGCTGTCGTAGAGGTAATAGTTCCGGCCGTGATACTCGTTGACGATCGGCGCGTCGGGCTTCAGCGCTTCCTCCATGTCGAAGACGGCCGGCAGCACCTCGTAGTCGACCTTGACCTTGGCGGCGGCTTCCTGCGCGGCGCGCTCGGTCTCGGCCAGCACCGCCACCACCGCCTCGCCCTTCCAGCGCACCTTGCCGTCAGCCAGCACCGTCTCGTCCTCCGGCCCGATCTGGATCAGGATCAGGATGGTGTAGACATTGTGCGGCACATCCTTGGCGGTCAGCACCTTGACGACACCCGGATGCTTTTCCGCCTCGGACGTATCGATGCTGCGTATGCGGGCGTGATGGTGCGGGCTGCGCACCATCTTCAGGTGCAGCATGCCGGGAAAATTGCGGTCGGCGAAATAGGTGGTCTTGCCAGTGACATGGCCGGGTGAATCCGAACGCGGCCGCGGCTGGCCGATCTCGTGCAGATCGTCCTTGCGCTGGTCGGCGAAATAGCTCTTGCGGAGTTCCATTTTCTTAACTCCCTCAAACCGCGTTCTGCGAATTGGAGCGCGCGGCGGTCAGCACCGCCTGGATGATCGGCTCGTAACCGGTGCAGCGGCAGATATTGCCCGACAGCGCCTCGACCACGTCCTCGCGGCTGGGGTTCGGCGTGTGATCGAGCAGTACCTTGGCTGCCATGATCATGCCCGGCGTGCAGAAACCGCATTGCGTGGCGAAAGCATCGAGGAAAGCGCGTTGCAGCGGATGCAGCACGCCGCCTTCCGAAAGCCCCGACGTCGTGGTGACGGCCGCACCGTTGCAGGTCTCGGCCAACGTCAGGCAGGACAGCCTGAGCTCGCCATCGATGATGACCGTGCAGGCGCCGCAAGTGCCTTGATGGCAGCCGCCTTTTGGCGAGGTGTCGCCGATCTTGTCGCGCAGCGCGTGAAGCAGCGTCGTGCCGCTGTCGATGAACTCGGCCTTTTCGGCACCATTGAGCGTGAACTGAACCGGGACCTTCGCCATCTTTATTACTCCTTGCGCCGCAGCCAGGGCGTTCAGGCGAGCAGCAGCCGGCCGAGATGGACCGGCAGGACTTCGTTGCGATACCAGGCACTGGCGATCGGATCGGTTGGCGGCGAAGTGCCGTCGTGGGCAACGGCCAGTGCCGGTGCGATGCCGTCTGCGGTGAGTTTGCGGCCAATCAAGGCTTTCTCCGCCGCCCTGGCACGGATCGGCCGGTCGGCCATGCAGCCGAGCGCGATCCGCGCTGACGTGACAGTGCCGTCCTGTGCCTGTTCCAGCACGGTGGCGATGCTCAGCACCGCGACGCCCTTTGGCTTGACCCGCGACTGTTTCAGGAAGCGAAAACCGCCTTCCTTCGGAAGCGTGAAGCCGACCGCAGTGACGATGGCGTGATTGCTCTCGCGCTTTGCCAGAAAGGTTTCGATCGGCAGCTCGCCGTAGTCGGTGGTGACGGTTGCGTCCAACGCCAGCAGTGCAACGGTGAAATCGCCGTAAGGCGTTGGCGCGAAGAGATTGCCGCCGACCGTAGCCATGTTGCGGATCGCCGGTCCGCCGACGGCGCGCGCGGCGTGGGCCAGTGGAGCGAGATCCGGGTGACGGGCGATCGCCGCCATGGTCACCGAAGCGCCGATGCGGACCTCGCCGCCGGAAATGTGGATGATCGACAGCGCCGGTTCGGTCGACCGGATGAAACCGGAAATCGACACGTCGCCTTCGTTGGCGGCGCGCACGACCAGTGTGCCGCCACCGAGATAGCGGGTGCCGGCGGCCTTCAGCGCCGCGCCAGCGTTCTTCACCGTCGGGAAAGTCTGCAGTGCAAGCGCCATGGAACGCTCCTGGTTGTCAGCTCAATTCAGTTCAACCTTGCCGGCGAAATGGGCCTTCAGGGCGTTGAAGCCGCCCTGGAAGACGTTGGCGCCCATGCCTTCGGCCAGCTTGTCGGCTTCTTCGGGAGGGGCGTCGAAGCTGGCGGTCCATTCGGCATAGGTGCGGTCGCCGTCGGTCACCCGCCGCAACTGCAGCGTCGCCTTGTGGTTGGTAAGCGGTTGCGGCGTCTCCAGGATGGAGTAGCTGACGAGGAAATTCTCGTCGGAGAAATCGAGCAGCTTTTCGCGGAGGCGGGCGCCGCTGGCGAGCTGGAAATTGCGTACGCAGCCGATCGTGCCGGCGTCCTTGCCGTCCTCGATGTGGCTTTCGACCATGCGCGGATGCCAGGTCGGCAGACCGTTGAAGTCGCGTATGCGTGCCCAGACCTTTTCGACCGGCGCGTCGATGACGCTGGAGATGGTGACTTTCGCCATATGATCGTTCCCTTGCAAATCAGCTGCTTGGGAGGGTAGGGCGGCAGACTCGGCGGCGCTTATCAATGCGTCTTGAACGCCTATCAATTAGTCTGAAAAACGGGCGCTCAGCTGATCGCCCGCGCCGCCTCGCGGTAAAGCGTCGGCGGAACGCCGACATGGTCGCGGAAGAAGCGCGAGAAATTGCCCTGGGTGGTGAAGCCGAGATTGCAGGCGACCGAGATCAGCGGCTCCTGCGACCACTGCAATTGCCGCACCGCTTCCTCCATGCGCAGCGTGTTCCAATAGACGTTGGGCGTCAGATTGGTCTGTTCCTTGAACAGGGCGAAGAAATGCGGCCGCGACAGGCCGACGCTGCGCGCCACGTCGTCGAAGCAGATGCGCTCGCAGACATTGGCTTTCATCAGCTGGATCGCCTTGCGGACGCGAAAATCCTGCATGGTGTGGACGCGGGCGCGCACCGTCTGCGGTGCGCAGGCGTCGGCGGCATCGAGCACGCTGTCGATGAAGCGCTCGATCTCGTAATTGGCGATGTCGTCGATGCTCTCATTGTCGCTGAGATGGTCGAGAAGGTTGGCCGCTGCCTTGTGCAGCCAAGGCTCGAGCGTGATTGCCGGGGCGGAGAACAGCGGCGCCGAGGAAGGCAGCTCGCGGCGCCTTCGAGCCCAGTCCGGATCGATGTAAAAGGCGAGGAACAGGCCGGGCGTGCCGTCGCGGGACAGAGCGTGGCTGTGCGGCTGGAAGGAATTGATGCCGGCGGCGGTGCCCGGTCCAAGCCGCACCGTCTCGCGGCCGATGGTCATCTCGCCGGCCGTGCCTTCCAGCCAGATGATGATATGCGCCTCGACATGGGCATGGGTGACGAAGTCGCTGGCGACGTTCAGGACAGAAACATGTCCGAACCGGCCCCAGTAGAGCCTGATCGCTTCCGTCATGGGTATATCCTCCCGCAGGCGACTGGCCTCCCTTCGCCTGCTGCGAGCGATTGTGCGGCTCAGTTCGGGCTTGCGTCAAGACGGATGTGCACGCCCGGGCGCCGGCCATGCGCCGCAGCGGCGGATTTTCAGACTCGGCGATAGGAAGAAGGCGAGCGTTTCCAGGCCGGTATGGCAAGACCGGTGCGGTCGACGGCAACCGGCACTCCCTTCGAGGCTGAGCAAGGACTTTTGCCAGCGAAGCAACTTTGCCCCGCCGGCGGAAAAGTTCAGTCGTTGCGCCTGAAATTGCGGATGCGGTCGAACAGCACGGCGAGCAGGATGGCGCCGCCGATGAACACGCCTTGCCAGAAGGCATTGATGCCGAGCAGGCCGAGGCTGTTGCGGATGACCTCGATCAGCGCGGCGCCAACGACTGCGCCGAAGGCTGTGCCCATGCCGCCGGCCAGGTTGGCGCCACCGATGACGGTGGCGGCGATCACCTGAAGCTCCATGCCGTTGCCGAGATTTGTGGTGACCGCGCCCAGCCAGCCGGTCTGGATGATGCCGGCAAGGCCCGCCGCCAGTGCCGAGATCATGTAGACGACAACCTTGATCTGGCGCACCGGAACGCCGGTCAGCGTCGCCGCATGCTCGTTGCCGCCGATGGCGAAGATGTGCCGGCCGAATTTCGTCCAGCGCAGCACGAAGCCGGTGATCATCGCCAGTACGATCATATAGAGCACCGGATTGGCGATGCCGAACACCCAGGCGCCGCCGCCAAGCGCCAGCAGCTTGTCGTGGTCCGGCCCGAACTGGAAGACGACGGTGTTGTTGGAGGCGACCATGGCAAGGCTGCGTGCGATCGAGAGCATGCCAAGCGTCACCACGAAGGGCGGAAAGCCGAGATAAGCGATCAGAACCCCGTTGAAGGCGCCGATGATCAGCGCCGTCGCGATCGCTGCGGCAATGCCGGTCTCGATGCCGTAGCCGGCATGCATGGTCACGGCCAGCACCATCGAGCACAGGCAAAGCACCGAGCCGACCGACAGGTCGATACCGCCGGTGATGATGACGAAGGTCATGCCGAGCGCCACGATGGCGACGAAGGTGATGTTGCGGGTGATGTTGTAGAGGTTCTTGGTCGTGGCGAAGGAATCCGTGGCCACGGACAGGAACAGGCAGGCGAGGATGACCGCGATCACCACCCAGAAGGTCTGGCTGGCAAACACCTTGCTCAGCAAGGTGTGCTGCTTGTGCGCGATCGTCTGATCAAGGGTGACTGCCATTATCGACCTTTTTTACTCATGGTTGAGGCGTCAATCATACCTGTTCGATAGCGCCGGTGATGAGCCCGGTGACTTCTTCCGGCGAACTCGATGCGATCGTCTTGTCGGCGACCTTGCGGCCGCGCCGCATGACGATGACGCGGTCGGCGACGTCAAAGACGTCGGGCATGCGGTGGCTGATCAGCACGACGGCGATGCCCTGGTCGCGCAAATGGCGGATCAGGTTCAATACCTCGGCGACCTGGCGGACCGAGATCGCTGCCGTCGGCTCGTCCATCAGCACGATCTTGGCCTGCGAAAGCATGGTGCGGGCGATCGCCACCGCTTGCCGCTGGCCGCCCGACATCTGTTTGACCAGGTCGCGCGGGCGGGTTTCGGATTTCAGCTCGGCGAAGATCTGGCCGGCACGCTTGTACATCGCGGCATAGTCGAGGATGCGAAGCGGCCCGAGGCCGCGGCGCAATTCACGGCCGAGATAGACGTTGGCGGCGGCCGTCAGATTGTTGCACAGTGCCAGGTCCTGATGGACGATTTCGATGCCATGCTGGCGCGCCTCGACCGGCTTGTGCAGGATCAGCTCTTTGCCGTCCATCTGCATCGTGCCATGGCTCGGTGGGAAATTGCCGGCGATCATCTTGACCAGGGTCGACTTGCCGGCGCCGTTGTCGCCCATCAGGCCGACAACCTGTCCGGCCTCGATCGACAACGAAACGTCGTTGACCGCCTGGATGGCGCCAAAATGCTTCGAGATGTTGGTGAGTTCGAGAACCGCCACCAGCCTTCTTGCCTCCCCGTGCTTTGCGGCCTGCGGTTCTGCCGCGGCCTTTCGCTCTCCCCAGTTCCTCCCGGAAGCAGCGATTTTGCCCATTTACGCATAAGCCACCTTGGCGTCAACCACGGCTTCTTTCGAAAAACAGTTTTGTAGGACAAATAGCATTGACGTCGGCGACAAGGCGATATTAGCTAAGTGTCGGAGGAGCTTGCGCCGATCTCCCGGGTTGCCGGAAGGAATCGGTGAAGGTTTGTCGGTCAGGGATTTGGTAACCAGCAGTATCTGTCGGTGCCGGTCTGAGACTGAATATGAAAATGCTTATCGACCTGGCTTGGCGACACGAGTGCGACGTCCTCTGTCATCTTGCTCCGGGTCGATCTGTGTGTGGCGGGCACGTGGTGTCCGTTTGTTTCAAAAGGGAGGACTGACATGAGGAAATCACTATTGCTCGCTGCCGCCGCCGTCATGGCGTTGGGTGCCGGGCCGGCTATGGCCAAGAAACAGCTCGTCATCGTCGTGAAGGGTCTCGACAATCCATTCTTCGAGGCCATCCACCAGGGTTGCGAGAAATGGAACAAGGAAAACGCCAGCTCGGAATATGAGTGCTTCTACACCGGACCGGCATCGACCTCGGACGAAGCCGGTGAAGCCCAGATCGTCCAGGACATGCTGAGCAAGCCCGACACTGTGGCGATGGCGATTTCGCCATCGAACGCGCCGCTGATCGCGCAGACGATCAAAAGCGCCAATCCGTCGATCCCGATCATGACCCTCGACGCCGACCTCAGCAAGGAAGATGCGGCGCTGCGCAAGACCTACCTCGGCACCGACAACTACCTGATGGGTCACAAGATCGGCGAATACATCAAGAAGGCCAAGCCGAATGGCGGCAAGATCTGCACCATCGAAGGCAATCCGGCGGCCGACAACATCCTGCGCCGCGCGCAGGGCATGCGTGACGCGCTTTCGGGCAAGGACGGCCTCGCCGCGCTGGCAGGCGAAGGCGGCTGGACGGAAGTTGCCGGCTGCCCGGTGTTCACCAATGACGACGGCGCCAAGGGCGTGCAGGCGATGACCGACATCCTCGCTGCCAATCCCGATCTCGACGCCTTCGGCATCATGGGCGGCTGGCCGCTGTTCGGCGCTCCGCAGCCCTACCGCGACCTGTTCAAGCCGATGGCCGACAAGATCGCCAGCAACGCCTTCGTCATCGGCGCCGCCGACACGATCGGCGACGAGGTGGCGATTGCCCGTGACGGGCTGGTGACCGCGCTGGTTGGCCAGCGGCCGTTCGAGATGGGCTACAAGGCGCCCTCGGTGATGATCGACCTGGTCGAAGGCAAGCCGGTCGCCGATCCGGTGTTCACCGGCCTCGACGAATGCACCAAGGACACGGTCGACACCTGCATCCAGAAGTAGGTTCGCAGTTTCGGGGCGCCCTTCGACGGGCGCCCCGTCACAGACCGTCCATACGAACGCACGAGGCGACGCTGCTTTGGAGCGTAGGCCGCTGCTTTGTCGTGTCCTGAGTTCAGGCTTTCGACAAGCGGCTGCCGGGGAATACGAATGCCGGACGCGACATCAAAAAAGCGACCCGCCAAGTTGAAGGCAGAGGCTGAGCGGCCGGCCGGCGTTCGGCGTGCCGACGCCGCACACTTTCCCGGATCGAGCGTGCATGCCTCGCTCGCCAACGAAATCGGGCTGAGGATCGTGCGCGGCGATTATCCGCCGGGAACCATCCTGCCCAACGAAGCCAAATGGTCGGAGACCTTCGACGTCAGCCGCTCGGCGGTGCGCGAAGCCATAAAAATGCTGATGGCCAAGAGCCTGCTTGCGTCACGTCCCAAAATCGGCAGCTGGGTCGAGCCGAAGGAGCGCTGGAACCTGCTCGATCGCGATGTGCTGGCCTGGTACGCGAC